>JANXLP010000246.1 GCA_025355125.1 Opitutaceae bacterium
CATCGCGCGCTTTCTCGCGCACCTCGCTGGCGAGCGGCGTGTATCGGCGCACACCGTGGCGGCCTATGGGCGCGATCTCGTGGATTCGGAAAAAATCGGCCCGGCGGCGCTGCTCTTGGCGGCGTCGCAGGCGGTCAATGATCCTCGCGCGCCCGCGTTGGTCCGTGCGCTCGATGCGCTGACGGCGCGACAACCGGCGCTCGCCGCCTGGGGCGGTTGGGATGCGTTTCTTGATCCGCTCTTTAATCTCCGCGCCAGCACCGCGCGCACGGCGAGCACGCCGGTGCTCACGTTTTTCATTCCCAATGCCGCGCGCGAAAAGCTCCGCGCCCATCTGAGTAACTCGGGTTCGCTCGGTGTGCAGGCCTTGTTGCACACCCGGGAGCTTACGGCGACCGGGCGTTTCGTGCCGGCGACGCGGCCGGGTGGCCAGCCGTTGGACGCGCTGATTTTGCTCACGGCGCTGCTCTACCAAGGCGAACATCTTTCCCCCCCGCTCCAGCGCGAGCTGCGCGGGCTGGCCGAGGCGGCGCTGCTCAAAAAAGATCTCGGCGAGCTTGAGCCCTTTTTCATGGACCTGCTCTCGCTCGGCCGCCGGCTCGATTGGGTGCAACTGAGCGAGCTGCTCCGCCGCACCGAGGATGCCAAGACGGCCGGTGCCTATGCGCACCTCGCGCGGGTCGCGCCCGAACAATTGCCGCTGATTTATGCGGCGGCGCTCTTCACGGATTCGGCGGACAAGGTCGCCTCCTATCTCATCCAATATGGCAAGGCTGGTGCCGAAGATCTGCGGCTGGCCCTTGCGCAGGGGCAGGGCGCGGTGCGCCTGCTGTTGGCTCGCCAAGTGCCGGTCAATCGCTCGGCGTCCGCCGGCCCCAGCGCGGCGGGCGAGTTCGCGCTGGCGCATCCACAGCTTACGCTGGGGGCAAAATATCTCGGCTTCCTGCTCGGCGTGTTTCTGGTCCTGTGCGGGCTGGACCGCTGGATCGTCCGCGGGGCCGCCGGCGTGCCGTCAAGCGCCCTGCCACCGATGCGCGCGGGCGTGCTCGCGCTGCTGTTCGCGGCGCTGCTGATCGTGGGCACCGAGCCCTTTCTGCTGAAGGCGGCGCCTCCCTCGGAATACCAAGTGCGCCTGCACCTGCCGGTGCTCATCGCCGCGACCTCTGCCCCTGAAATCGCTTCTCAACCCAATCACCATATGGACTCATCTACGCTTCTCTCCATCGGCCTGTTCGCCTCGCTGCAGGTCGCGATGTATATTTTCTGCCTCGTCAAGATTCGCGAGATCGCGGCCCAGGAACTCCCGGCCCTCACGCGCCTCAAGCTCCTCGAAAACGAGGAGAACCTCTTCGATGGCGGTCTCTACCTCGGCATCGGCGGCACCGCCACGGCACTCGTGTTGCAAGTGCTCGGGGTGATCGAGCCCAACCTCCTCGCCGCGTATTCCTCCAACCTCTTCGGCATCGTCTGCGTCGCTCTCGTGAAGATCCGCCACGTGCGTCCGATCAAGCGCGAGCTCATCGTGGAAAGCCAGGCCGAGTCCAAGCTCTCGTCATGAATAAGACGCTGCTCCTCATCATCTGCGATTTCCTCCTGCTGAATCTCCTCGCGCTCACGCGTTGGGAGAAAGCGGAGCCCGCGCGCGCCAAGCAGCCGCCCGTGCCCGAGCTGAACGCCAATGCTGCGACGAAGGACCAGGATCTCGTCGCCACGATGCGCGAATCGCTCGTGGACGAAAAATCCGCGCGCGACCAGCTCGCCGAAAAACTCTCGGCCACCGATGCCAACCTCGCCGCACGCGAGCAAAGCCTCGCGCAGCTGCAGACCGAAAAAACGCAGCTCACCAGCAAGCTGACCGCCACGGAGGCAACCGCCCAGCAGCTCGGCCAGAAAGTCGCCGCCGCCACCGAACAGGCCAGCCTCACGCAGGCCCAACTCGCGCAGATCCAGCGTGAGCTCGAAGAGAAACGCGCCGAGGCCGAGCGCCAGAAACTCGCGCTCGTCGCCCTCGAACAACAACAGGTCGCCGCGAGGAAACAGATCGAGGGCCTCACGGTCGCCGTGATCGTCGGCGAGCAGGAGAAGAAGACCCTCCGCGAGCAGACCGAGACGCTCAAGACGCAGGCCGAGGCCGAGCGCACCGACCGCATCAAGGTGCAGGAAGCGACCACGAAGCTCGCCGCCGGTGTGGGCCAGCTGGCGGAGAGTTCCACCGTCCTCTCCAAGGAGATTCGCGACAACCGGCCGATCAACGCCAATGTGCTCTTCAGTGATTTTCTGGCGAACCGCGTGACGACGGAATTCACCGCCTACCGCAAGGGTTTCCTCGGCGCGGTGAACCGTGCGAAGGAATCGAAACTCGTGCTCGTGCGCTCCGGCGCGCAGATCTACGCGCTCACGCACATCGAAGACACCGTGTTCTCATTCTTCGAAAACGGCTCCGACTGGGCGAAGATCGGCGTGAGCTTCCCGCGCGCCGCCGCGGCGGGAGTAGTGCCCTCGCTCAACGTCCTCGCGGCCGATCCGCGCGTGGTCGCGATCCCGGTCGATGCCGCGCAGGCGGCGGCGCTGGGCAGCAAAGTTTACACGGTCGCCGCCGAGCCGTTTAAGTTTCCCGAGGCCGTGCTCATCAGCGGTGGCGGCGAAGGCTACGGCGAAGTCGCCTTCAAACTCGACGCCGCGCAGCCCGGCTACGTGCGCGTGGACAACCGTCTCCTCAAACGTCTCTTCGGCACCTTTGCGCCGTCGCGCGGCGATCTCGTGCTCAGCAAGAGCGGCGAGCTCCTCGGCATCATGGTCAACCGCGACTACTGCGCGCTCGTGAAGGAGTTCTCCGCGCTGACGACGATCCGCACGGGTGAAGACACGCTGGGGCAGGGCACGGGCGCGTTGCTGGATGGTCTCGCGGCACGCGTGAAGGCGTTGCCGTTTGAGTTGCAATGATGCTGCGGTGACCGGGTGGGGTTCTAAGAGGTAGGGCGGGTTATCCCTAACCCGCCGGTGTGACGTTGCTGAACCCGCGACTCTCAGGGGAAACGGCGGGTTAAGGATAACCCGCCTTACCTCGATCAGCCGGACTCAGCGCGCCGGCGTTTACAGCGGAATGATCGCGTGGCGGCGCAGCTCGACGCCGCGTAGAAATGTGATGATCGCGCGTTCGCCGATGCGGTCGCCGGTGAGGAGTTTGTGCAGCGCATCCACGGCGGGCGTCGCAACGCCGTCGAGGGCGACGACGATGTCGCCTTCGAGCAGGCCGGCGCGGGCGGCGGGGCTGTTGAGCTCGAGGCTCGCGACGAGCACGCCGGTTTCCTGAACGAGGTGATGATAGCGCACGACCTTGCGGATGAGCGGCACGCTCTGGCCGCCGAGGCCGATGAAGCTGCGCCGGATGCGTCCGTCTTTGATGAGCCACGCGGCGACCCAGCGCGCAGTGTCGCTCGCGATGGCGAAGCAGATGCCCTGCGCGGGGCGGATGATCGCGGTGTTCACACCGATGACCTCGCCGCGGGTGTTAACGAGCGGGCCGCCGGAGTTGCCGGGGTTGAGCGCGGCGTCGGTCTGGATGACGTTGTCGATGAGTCGGCCCGAGGCGCCGCGCAGCGAGCGGCCGAGACCGCTGACGATGCCGGCGGTGACGGTTTGCTGGAAACCCATGGGGGAGCCGATCGCGATGGCGATCTGGCCGGGGCGCACGGCGGCGCTGTCGGCGAGCGTGAGATGCGAAAGGTCATCGGCGCTCACACGCAACACGGCGAGATCGGAGTCGGGATCGTCGCCGATGAGATCGGCGGTGAGTTTGCGGCCGTCGGCGAGGAACACGCGGAGTTCTTTCGCGCCGTGGACGACATGGCTGTTGGTGAGCAGATAGCCGTCGGGCGAGATGAAGAAGCCCGAGCCGGAGCCACCGGGCGCGTCGTTGCTGCGGACCTCGATGTGGACGACGGCGGGATGGGCGGTGGCCACCGCGCCGGAGACGGCGGTGGAATAGGCGTCGAGGAGAGAATCGTCGGTGGTTGCAGCCGCATCGGCTGCAGAGTCGGAGACGAAGGAGAGCATGATGAGCGGAATGAGGTCAGGAATCTCCGTCCTGCAATTCGGGCTGGGAGCGAAAGTGTTTTGGGAGATAGCCAAACGCGGGCGAGTGCGTATGGGTTTTTGAAAGATGAGCCGGCTGCCGAATATTTTGTGGATCGTGACGACGCAGTGGCGGGCGTCGGCGTGCGGCTACGCGGGCGACGTCAATGCGCGCACGCCGTGTCTGGACGCGTTGGCGAAGCAGAGTGTGAACTACGCGCAGGCGGTGACGCCGCATCCGTTTGGACCGTTTGCGCGGGCGGCGTTGCTGACGGGGGTGCGCTCGCCGCAGAACGGGGTGCGAGATTATTTCGACGCGTTGCCCGCTTCGGAGCGGACGATTGCGCATGAGGTGGGTGAGCGCGGGTATGCGACGGCTTTTTTTGGCAAATGGGGCGTGGGCCGACGCGATCCGCGCGTGCCACTCGTGGGCGAGGCGGCGGCGAAGGTAATCGTGCCGCCGGATGAACGCGGAGGGTTTGAAATGTGGGATGGTTTTGAAGGCGGATTTTTGCTCAACGATCCGTGGTTTCACGGAACGGGTTCGCCGGAACCCGTGAAAGTGGAGGGTTACCAGAGCGACGTGGTGTGTGAGCGTGCCGCCGAATGGGCACGCGGTGCTACGAGCGGAGATCGTCCGTGGTTTGCCGTGGTGAGTCTGGAGGCGCCGCACCCGCCCTACGCGGCGCCGGCGGCGGGGGTGACGCCGCGAGCACCGGACGAAATTATTTTAGGCGGCAACGCGCCGCGTGGCGGTGAGGTGGAAGCGAAGGCGCGCGCGGAGCTGGCCGGTTACTATGCGCACATCGAAGCGACGGACCGTGCGCTGGGGAAATTGGTCGCGGCGCTGGATAGGGACACGGTGATCGTGTTTACGTCGGTCCATGGCGACATGCACGGGGCGCACGGGCTCTTTCGGAAAGGCTGGCCGCATGAGGAAAGTGTGCGCGTGCCGCTGCTGGTCCGCGCGCCGGGCGAGGCTCCGCGGAGAGAGGACGTGGCGGTTTCTTTGGCGGATTTGTCCGAGCTGATGCTCGCCAAAATCGAAAATCGAAAATCGAAAATCCAAAATCACAGCGCCCAGATTTCGATGCCGAGCGTGGTGGTGCTGCCGCACCAGTGCGACCGGGTGTGGCGCGGCGTGCGCACGTCGGCGCGGAAGCTGGTGCTCAACGAAGACGGTTCGCCGTGGCTGTTCTTCGATTTGGAAAATGATCCGCTGGAAATGACGAATCTCGCCGGCGAGTCGGCACGCGCGGAGGAGATCGCGGCGCTGCGTGCGCAGATCGATTAAAGAAGTGGGCGTGATGACGCCGGCGTTTTATCTCGGTTGTCCGGTGTGGGCGCACGCGCCGTGGCGCGGGGCGTTTTTCACGGCGGAGGCGCGGCGCGAGGAATTTCTGCCGCAGTATGCGAGCGTGTTTCACACGGCCGAGGGTAACACGACGTTCTACGGACTGCCGTCGGTGGAAACGGTGGCGCGCTGGGCGGCGGAGGCGCCGGCCCACTTTAGGTTCTGCTTCAAGTTTCCGCGGGCGATCTCGCACGACGACCAACTCGTGGGCGCGGAGACCGAGACGCGGAGATTTTTCGAGCGACTGGCGCCGTTGGCGGACCGGTGCGGGCCGTTTTTCCTGCAACTGCACGAGAGCTTTGGGGCGAGCCGTGGGGAGGTGCTGCGGCAATTCCTGGCGGAGTTGCCGCGGGATTTTTCCTGCGCGGTGGAAGTGCGGAACGCGGATTTCTTCGACGGGGCGGCGAAGGAGCACGCGCTCGATGCGATGCTCGGCGAGCTCGGGGTGAACCGGGTGAATTTCGACACGCGCGGGTTGTTTGCCGCGAAGGCGAAGGACGCGGCGACGCTCGATGCGCAGCGGCGCAAGCCACGCGTGCCGGCCCGCGCGACGGCGACGGGGTCGCAGCCGTTTGTGCGCTTTGTGGGTGATCCTGAGATCGCGAACAACGATGCGGCGCTCGCGGCGTGGGCGGTGGTGGTGGCGCGCTGGATCGCGGAGGGACGCACGCCGTATTTTTTCACGCATCATCCCGACGATACGGGCGCGCCGGCTTTGGGGCGCGGTTTCAGACTGTGCTGCACGCACTGGCGCCCACGGTGTCGGCACCGCCCGCGTGGCCGTGCGAAGTGCGGCCAGTGCCGGTAACGGCAGCGCAGTTGGATTTATTTTAGCCCGAGGAAACGGGCGAGTTCGCGCACGGCGGGGGCGACGATGTGACCGCGACGCACGCGGCGGGAGACGACGCGGAGTTTGCGATTTTCACGGTCGGCCTTGGGGTCGATGTGGCCGACGAGATCGTGGCCGGAAAGAATCGGCAGCGCGTAGTAGCCGCGCGTGCGCTTGGCGGCGGGTGTGTAAACTTCCCAGGTGTAATCGTAGCCCCAAAGGGTCGCGGTGAGGCGGCGGTCGTAGATGATGGGATCGAGCGGCGCGAGGAGCAGGGGCGGGGATGGATTTTCGATTTTCGATTCGTGATTTTCGATGGTGGACAGGAGCAGCGGGACGTCGGTGCTCAGGCAAAAGAGCGGGCCGCAGCCTTCGATGGCGAGGGGTTGCACGAGGTCTTCGACGGCGCGGAGTTCGTCGCGCTTGAGCGCGGTGAGGCGGCGCTGGCGGAGTTTTAGCGTGGCCAGCCAGCGGGCAGTTTCGCGCGTGGTGGGCTCGGGGAGGGCGAGGGTGGCGGCGGGGAGCACGCGCTCGGGGAGATCGTAGTAGCGGCGTTGGTTGACGCGCTTGGCGATGAGCACGCGGCCGTGGAAGAAGAGTTTTTGCAGCGTGGTTTTCGCAAGCGTGGCGCCGGCGCCCCAGCCGTGATGGTCGCGCTGGTCGTCGTCGATATCTTGTGAACTCAAAGGGCCGCGCGTCGCAATTTCCTCGAGGATGCGCTCGGCGAGGCGGCGTTGGCGGGCGTCGAGTTTCCCGGACCATGCGCCGCCGTGTTTCGTGCGGGCGCGATTGGCGGCATGAAGGTGCGGCCAGGCTTCGAGGGGAAATGCGACGAGGATATTTTGCTGCGAAGGCAGGTGGTGCTCGAACGCGGTGCGCGTGCCGACGGCGAGCGGCGCGTGGGCTTCGCCGTGCAGGTGGCGCATGAGATCGCCCTCGCGGTAGCCGGCGACGCGGTTGCGCAGAATGAGATCGTGCATGCGACCGCAGACGTTGATCGGGTCGATTTGCACGTAGCCGTGGTGGGCGAGGGCGGTGGCGAGATCGGGTGCGGGTTGCGTGAGCAGGAGCGCGCGGTGAACAAAACGACGGGCGACGGCGGGGGTGAGTTTCAGCGCGGGCGGCACGCGTGCAGAGAACGCGCGCGGCGGGAAAAAACAAGCCGGGCCGCTGCCAAGGTCTGAGAGGGCGTCTAAAAAGGTAGGGTTGCCTGCGGCGGATCGAAAGTGGCACGGGCGTCCCGCCCGTGGGTTCGGAACATGGGCGGGACGCCCATGCCACACGGACCAGATCGGAGACCTTTTTAGACGCCCTCTGAGGATCACCTGCCGCCGAACACTGCGAGTTTGTAACCTAATAGGTTACGAGTCTGTCGGTGCGGGACGTTTTTGGGGCGGCCCGGCCAGAGGGGGAAGCGGGGTGGGGGCACCCCGCCTAGCCTACAGGGCTGAGAGCACGATCATGCTGAGGCCATCGTGAGGCGGCCGAGGGCGCGCACGGGCTCGAACCACTCGGAGGGCTCGGCGTCGGCGGCGAACTCGGGGCAGGCGTCGGCGAGTTGGGCGCGGAGGTTCTGGCGGGCGCGGGCGATGCGGCTCTTCACGGTGCCGACGTTGAGATTGAGCGTGGTGGCGATCTCCTCGTAGGAACGGTTGAGGACATTGCGGAGCGTGAGGATTTCGCGGTGGCTGGCGTCGAGTTTCTCCATGCAGGCGGCGACCAACGAGGAGAACTCGGTGCGGGCGCTTTCTTGCGCGGGGTTGGGTGCATCGGCGGCGATGAGCTCGGCAAACGTAGCCTCGTTTTCGCTGCCGAGCTGGCAGTCGAGCGAGAGGGTGGCATGGCGACGGCGGCGGAAGAAATACCAGTAGCGGTTACGCGAAAGGTTCACCGCGATGCGGTGCAGCCAGGTGGCGAGCGACGAATCGCCGCGGAAGTGGGCGAGGCCGCGGTGGGCGCGGATGAAGGTGTCCTGCGCGATTTCTTCGGCATCGGCGCGGTTGCGGAGGAGGCCGAGGGCGATAGAGAAAATCTTCGACTGATAACGCTCCATGATTTCGACGAACGCCGAGGGATCGCCGGCGTTGAATCGCTGGACGAGCTTAGCGTCGTGCGCCGCCTCCATGGCGGAGGTGGGCGCGGCAGGGGTGATCGACTCAGGGGCGGCAGACACTGATGGGCGCGATGCGGACTTGAGGGCGGTGGTGGGCATGGTAGCGGATGGGTTGAAGTTGCGACTCATGCCCTCCCTTTACCTCAATACGTGCCACGCAGGCCAAAAGTGGCGTAACACGTTTCAAATCATATGTTAGAATTTACTGGCGCGGTTTTATGACTCAGAGATCGGGGCTTGATTCGTGCAATGTGCAGTGCCGCTCCGGTTCAATCGTGCAAGGCGCATGGGGCTGCGTTGCAACGCGGCCCTGCATTCCCCGGTGAAACCTTCTGGACCCACGAAGCACCTTCGGGTTCGTCCGCCCTTCACCGATAGAAAACTAATGATGTGAGATCGGCGCGACGGGTGTTTTCAGAGGAAAAATCAAAAACTGCTTCAATACTGAAGCAATCAGCGGCCGCAACCCGGCTGCCGGGCCAAAAATGCTGCCGAAAATCCCTAGTCCAGCCGCTGCCGATACACGGCTTACGAGTGAATTGCGTCGCCGGAAGGTGATTTGCGAGAGTTGAAAAAAAGCCGCTGATCCGGCGTGGACTTGAGGATCGGACGGTGCGATTTTGGGTGGGATATTAGGATCGCCGACGGTTTTCACTCGGAGCGAAAATCGGTTTCGGCGCGCAAGCCCAAAAGCAGGCGAATTTAACAGAAATATCGCCACAAACCTATTGACGACGAAAACTTGCGGACCAATTAGTTGTGGTCGAAGCGGTGCGCGACCACATCCTGTTGTGGTCAACAACGCGTCAATAAGTTCCAGCAACTTTGGTTCGCTACGGGCTTAAAGACGTCAAAAACACCCTCAACTTAACCGAAAAACTCTCAAGATTCTCTAAAACCATGCAAAAAACCTTCAACGTCGGAGCCAAGACCTTTGTGCTTGATGAAGCCAAGGCGGAAGCCGCGTTTGCCGCCAAACGCGTGATCAATGGTCGTCAGACCATGTGCTTCAATCTGCTCCCGTTGAAATACCAGTGGGCCTACGACCTTTATCGCAAGATGAAGGCCAACCATTGGGAGCCCGAAGACATCCCCATGGGCAAGGACATCGAGCAATGGCGCGATGAGAAGGCCCTCTCCGACGTCGAGCGTTGGATCATCCGCATGGGCATCGGCTATTTTTCCGCCGCGGAAGGCATTGTCGGCGACAATATCCAGCACGTCGTCCGCGAGCTCGTCACCGCCCCCGAGCTGAAGCTCGTCCTCGGCCGCCACGCGCACGAGGAGAACATCCACGCCGATTCGCTCCTCTACATGATCGCGTCGCTCGGCATCAACCCGCACGAGTGCGAGGCGATGTTCGAGGATGTGCCCACGATCGTTCGCAAGAACGAGTTCGTCACCCGCGTTTCCAAGTCCCTCCGCCGCGACCTCGACCTCACGCTGCCCGAGAACAAAAAACTCCTCGCGAAAAATATCTTCGTGTTCGGCCAGTGCATGGAAGGCACCCAGTTCTACGGCCTCTTCGGCATGGTCCTCTCGCTTTACCGCCAGAACAAGTTTCCCGGCATCGGCCAGATGTTCCGCTACACGCTCCGCGACGAGAGCAACCACATCGAGGTTTTCCGCAATCTGTTCATGGATCTCGTCGAGGAAAACCGCGAGATCTGGTCCGCCGAGTTCAAGGAAGAGCTGCGCGCCCTCATGCAGGAAGCCGTCACGCTCGAGAAGGAGTTCATCCGCGACTGCCTGCCCGTGAACGCCGTCGGCCTGAGCCTCGAAGATTTTCTTACCTACATCGATTACATCGCAGACCGCCGCCTCGAGGGCGTGGGCCTGACGCCGCTTAATCCCGGCGCCAAGAATCCCCTGCCATGGCTCGCCGAGATGATGGACATCAAGAAGGAGCAAAACTTCTTCGAGGGCCGCGTCACGGAATACCAGAAAGCTTCCTCTCTCAACGTAGCCGCCGACGACGAGCTGTAACCCCCACGGCCCGCCTGTCGTTTTTCCGTCCGCCTAGTCGCCCCAGCCCCGTCGCCTCTTCCGCCGGTGTGAAATTTCCCTTTTTTGGGAAATTGCACACCGGAGTCTCTATTTTTTCGCCCACCGCAGCCCACCTTTTGTTTCAAACTCGTTACGCTCCGCCCTCGCCATGAATAGCAGCAATCCTTCCCTCGCGCACGACCTCGCCCTCAAGCGCACCGTCCACGCCCCCATCGACCAAAAGCCCCACTACGCGTGGCGCGACGTCATCACCGCCGAGACCATCACCGTGCCGCCCGTCGTGCTGCTCTGCCCGCACGGCGAGGAGAAGTTCGTGCTCGCCGAGGTCGCCGACACCCTCGGCAAGGCCCTCACCAACGTCGCCCTCGCCAAGGGCGAGAAGGACATCTTCACCGAGGCCAACCGCGCCTGGGTCGCCCGCCTCTGCCGCGAGGTCACCGCCAACCTCACCGAGCTCGCGCGCAACCAGAACCCCCTCCGCCTCTCGCTCAACTCCCTCTACGAGCTCATCGAGAAAACCCTCGTCGATAACAACGCCTACTTCGTCGCGAAGAGCCTCCTCCTGAATCGCGCCCGCAAGATCGCCGTCGATCGCGAGTCCGCCACGCTATCCACCCTCCGCGTCATCCGCCGCAACAATCAGGTCGTTCCGTGGAGCGAGCAGAAGGTCGAGATCGCCGTCCGCAAAACCTTCCTCTCTCTCCAACGCGACTCCGCCCCCGCCATCGCCGTCACCAAGGCCGTCTCCGAGCGCGTCCACGCCTCCAAGCAGGCCTTCGTCCACATCGAGGAAGTGCAAGACATGGTGCAGGAAGAGCTCATGAAGGGCGGCTTCTTCAAAGTGGCCGAGGCCTACATTCTTTTCCGCGCCGACCGTTCCGCCGCCCGTCTCAACGGCACCGCCGACGAGGCCCCCATCGCCACCGCCGCACCCGCCTCGCCCGCGCAGGAAACCATGATCGTCGTCAAAAAAGCCAACGGCGAAAACATCTTCTGGGACGGCGCCGACCTCCGCAAACGCATCGAGTTCGCCCGCCTCGGCCTCGACCTCTGCCTCTCCAACGACGAGATCGAGCAGGAGCTCCGCCGTGCCGCCTACGATCAGATCCTCCAAAAGGACCTCGATTCCACCATCATCCTCAACTCGAAGACCCTGATCGAGAAGGACGCCGATTTCGCGAAGTTCGCCGGCCGCATCCAGCTCACCTACATCTACGAAGAAGTCCTCGGCTGGGATATCATGCGCGACGGCATCGCCAAGCTGA
>JANXLP010000270.1 GCA_025355125.1 Opitutaceae bacterium
CGGGGTGGCGTCGCCGAGGAGGATGCCGAACTGGCGGCGCATCTGGGCGAGGGATTTGCGCAAAAGGCCGCTGTGGGCGAAGGGGCCGAAGTAGCGGGAGCGGTCCTCTTTTTTGAAACGCGTGAGGCGGAAGCGCGGGAGTTCTTCGGTGAGATCGACGCGGACGAGGAGGAAGCGTTTGTCGTCGGTGAAGTCGGTGTTGTATTTGGGTTTCCACTGCTTGATCAGCTTGCCCTCGAGGATGAGCGCTTCGGGTTCGGACTTCACCTCGTGGACGTCGAAGTCGGCGATCATCTCGATGAGGGCGCGGATTTTCGGGTGCCACGTCATGGCGCGCGAAGGGGTGAAATAAGTGGAGACGCGCTTTTTTAAATTCTTGGCCTTGCCCACGTAAATGATGCGGCCGAGGCGATCCTTCATGAGGTAAACGCCGGGCTTGTCGGAGAGGTGGCGGACCTTCTCTTTGAGATTTACGGTTTCGCCGGTTGGCATTTTTGCAGAATCCGCCTTAGATCGAATCTCGCAAGTATGGTTTCATCCAGCAACTCCACCGCGGCGCGCAAGCCCGTCGCCCAACTCTACTACGAGCTCCTCACGCTCGGGGACGAGTTGCTGCTCGGGCTCACGGCCAACGGGCATCTGACGTTTGTCGGCGCGCAACTTGGCCGGCGCGGAGTGACGCTGCGGCGCAATATCACGATCACCGATGAGGCGGATGCGATCGTGGCGCAGTTCCGTGAAAGCTGGGCGCGGGCCGATGTGGTGATCACGACGGGCGGGCTCGGGCCGACCTGTGACGACCGCACGCGCGAGTGCATCGCGGAAGTGCTCGGGCAGAAACTCGTGCACGATCCGCAGGTGGAAGCGCACATTGCGGCGCGCTTCGAGCGGCTCGGGCGGAAGATGACGCCGAATAATTTGAAGCAGGCGCTGGTCTTCGAGCGCGGTGAAGTTCTCCACAACGCCAACGGCACGGCGCCGGGGCTCTGGGTGGAGCAGGACGGGAAAATTTTGGTGATGCTGCCCGGTCCGCCCAACGAGCTGCAGCCGATGTTCACCGAGCAGATCGTGCCGCGCCTCGCGGCGCGCGGGCTGCTCACGGAGCGTGAGGCGTATGTGCAGCTGCGCACATCCGGTGTCGGCGAGAGCGCGCTCGAGACGCGGCTCCAGCCGATTTTCGACCGCTTCGGGCCGGCGCTGAGCATCGCGTTCTGCGCGCACTCGGGGCACGTGGATTGCCGGGTAAGTTCGCCGACGGGGCAACTGGGCGAGGAGCAATTGCAGGCCATCGCGGCGGAGTGCGCGGGGCTGCTCGGCGAGGACTTTGTCTGCTACGGGCACGACTCGCTCGCGAAGGTGTGCGCGGACATGCTGCGCGCGCAGGAGAAAACCCTCGCGTGCGCGGAGACGGCGAGCGGCGGACTGCTGGCGAATTCGTTTACGGACATCTGCGGCGCGTCGAAATTTTTTGCCGGCGGCACCGTGTGTTACTCCAACGAATCGAAAATGCAGTTGCTCGACATTCCCGAGTGCCTGCTCGCGCAGCACGGCGCGGTGAGTGCAGAGAACGCGGTGGCGATGGCGACGGGCGCGGCGGAAAAACTCGGTGCCGACTACGCGCTCGCGATCACGGGTTTCGCGGGTCCGTGCGGCGGGACGAAGGAAAATCCCGTGGGGACATTTTATCTGGCGCTGCACGCGCCGCACGGCGTGTGGTCGAAGAAACTCAGTTATCCCGGCCCGCGCACGACGGTGAAAGTGCGCGCGGTGAATGCGGCGCTGGATTGGCTGCGGCGCGAGTTGGTGCGGGCGGGTAGCGGCGCGAGCGTGATTTCGTCGCGGCTGGGCGCGATGCAGTGAGGGTGTGGTGGGCGCTGATGCCGGGCCACGCGCGGAGTATTTGGTTTGTCCCCGGTCCCTGCGCGGAGCGCGCACCCCAAGCCGCTCCGCCCCCTATATCTTTAAAAACCACCGCTTACGCCACAGCACCCAAGCTGCGGCGAAATGAACCGTCACGAACGCCAGCGCGAAGAGCAGCGAGGCGTTGATCGGGCTCGCGTGGGGCGTGAAGCCGTTCGCATAGATCCAGCCTTTCAAGGTGGTGGGTTTCCCGTCCGCGCCGAGCCACGCAATCAGGCCCATCGACTACGCGATCAAGCCCGCGAGCACGAAAATCACGATCGCGTTCATGCCGTAGATCACCAACGGCGTGGCCCAGCGCTTCCAGCCGCGCACGTCGATCAACCAGTAAAACGCCGCGAGCAACACCCCCGCCCAGCCCGCCATGAAGAGCGCAAACGAGCTGGTCCAAAGATTTTTGTTAATGGGCAGCCAGAGGTGCAGCAGCGCGCCCGCCGCCAGCAACGCCACGCCGCTCCCCACCAGCCGCGTGGCCTTTGCGTTGCCCGAAACGGGTTCGCGCAAAATCTGTCCGGCCAGCGCGCCAAGCAGTGTCGAGGCAATGGCCGGCAGCGTGGAGATGATTCCCTCCGGATCGAAGCCCGGCGCCGGCGCGCCGCTCCACGTGTGCCCCGCGAGGACGTGCGAATCGATCCACCACGCGAGGTTGCCCACCGCCTCGCCGATATGACCCGCGCCGTAGCCCGGCACGGGCACGAATTTCAGCAGCAGCGCATAACCCGCGAGCAGTCCCGCCGACCAGGCGATCTGCCCGCGCTTGCCGGTCCACAGACAGATCGCGCCGGCGAAAAGGTAGCACACGGCGATGCGTTGCAGCACCCCGGGGATGCGCATCTTCGCGAGCGAGAAATGGTGCGTAGGCAGCAGCCCAAACGGAAACGCCACCAGCAGCAGCCCCAGTCCAAAAATAATCGCCGAGCGCCGCATCACGTGACGGAACAGCTCGCTCCGATCATCGCCCGCTTCCACCCGCCGCGCGAAGGAGAGCGTCATCGCGACGCCCATGATCCACAGAAAGCTTGGGAAGATCATGTCCGTCGGCGTCCAACCGTGCCACGGCGCATGCTCCAGCGGTGCGTAAAGATGGCTCCACGAGCCCGGATTGTTCACGAGCAACATGCCCGCGATGGTCGCGCCACGGAAGGCGTCGAGGGAAACGAGGCGCGGGGTCGAAGCGGAGTTACTCATGTAAATGAAAGGGTGCGACGCGTTATTTTGGACCGGAATATCGCGCGAGCAGCGCGGCGACCTCATCGAGTTCCTGACTCGCCGAACGCCCCGGCGCCGCTGGGTAGCGGTTCAGAATAAGGCTGAAAGCCAACCGCTCGCCGGACGCCGAGTTCACATAGCCCGAGAGTGCCGTCGTCCAGCGCAGCGTGCCGGTCTTTGCATGGACCTTGCCCTCGGCCGGCGTGCCTTTCATCCGTCGCCGTAGCGTGCCATCGACGCCCGCGATCGGCAGGGAATCCGCAAACACCACCACGTCGCGATGCTTCGCCATGAATTGCAGCAGCGCCACGGTGGCCGCCGCAGTCGTGAGATTGTTGCGCGAAAGCCCCGAGCCTTCATCAAAAATGACATCCTCCGGCCGCAGTGCGTGGCGCTCCAAAAATTCCTTCAAGCCAGCCAACGCAAGATCCTCAGACCGCGTCCATACCGTGGTCGCGGGAACACGCCGTGACTCGCCCACGTGCGCGAAGATCAGGTCGGCCTGCAGGTTTTGTGACTGCTTCATCATCACGGGCAGAAACTCGCGCAGCGGCGTGGAAACGACTTCGCCGAGCTTCACATCGCCCGGCGCGGTCACCGTCGCCTCTGGCCAGCGCACGCCGCGCGCGCCGCCACCCACGGCGACGCCCGCGCGCTCCAGCGCCACTTTGAGCCCGGCCGCAAACCACAGCGCCGGCCGCGGCACCGTGGCCTCGGTCGTCTCTTCTTTTCCGCCCAGCGGGAGTTCGCCGAAAATCCGCACCGTCGTTTCGCCGGGCACCCGCAGCACGCTGATGCTCCGTGCCCCGCCCGCCGCGATGGTCTGCGTGCGATTGTCGAGCGTGAGTCCCGAGTGAGGTTGCATCATTTCGATCACACAGGGTGCGCCCACGGCCGCGCCGGGCACGACGCGGAGATCGACGTAGTTGTCATCGACGGTGATCGCCGAAATTTCGGCGCCGTAGTAGTCGTTCATGTCATCCGCCGTCCAACTCCCGCCCTGCGGCGTGGAACGAAAATACGTCGCATCCGCCACCACGTCGCCCGTGATCCGACGCACGCCAGCCGTTTTTACCACGGCGACGAACGGCGCGAACACCGTCATGAAATCCTGCTTGAGACGACGCGGGTCCCAGCTCGGATCGCCGCGACCGCTCACGATCAGGTTGCCCTTGAGTTCGCCCGCGGCATCCGCGGCCGTCGAGGCGAGGATCGGCGTGTGCATGCGGTAGTCGGCGCCGAGCTGATCCAGCGCGAGCGCCGCGGAGTAGAGTTTGCTGTTGGAAGCCGGACTCAGCCGGCGGTTGGCCGCGTGCTCGTAGAGTGTGCGCCCCGTATCGAGTGAGACGATCTTCACGCCCCACGCCGCGCCGGCGAACTTCGGCTGCGTTACGTGGGCCTCGATCTTCGCCTGCAATTCGGCGAGCGAAGCCACCGGTGGCAGCGGCGGCGGCTGGGGCGAAACCGCCGCGCGCAGCGTCAGCCCCAAGAGCAACCCGGCCGTCGCGAAATAACCCACCAGAGAGCGGGACGTTTTCATGGGCGCAGACCGTGATGAGTCCCGCGCCTGAGCACAATCCCGTAGCCGCTCGTGTGCGCGAGTGGCGGAATTCCGGCGCACTCACGCCCGCCGCCACCCGCCGAACCGAAGCTTGTTTTCCCCTTTGCTCCGCGCCTCTGTGAAGCCGCCGACCATGCAATTCTCCGCTATCGCCGCCGCCCTTCCCGCCCAAGCCGTCACCCGTTTCGACGGCGTGCCCTTCCCGCTCCTCGCCTCGGGCAAGGTCCGCGAGATCTTCGACCTCGGCGACGCGCTGCTCCTCGTCGCCAGCGACCGCCTCTCGGCCTTCGATGTGATCCTGCCCGATGGCATTCCTGGAAAAGGCATCGTGCTCACCCAGATGAGCAACTGGTGGTTCGCGCAGACCGAAAAATTGATTCCCAATCACCTCCTCCCCGACCAGCCGGGCGAGTTTGCCCGCCGCGGTCTACTCGACCGCGATCTCCAGCTCCGCAGCATGATCGTGCGCAAGCTCACGCCGCTCACCATCGAGTGCGTCACTCGCGGCTATCTCATCGGCAGCGGCTGGAGTTCTTATCAGAAAACCGGCGAGGTCTGCGGCATCAAACTCCCCGCCGGCCTCCGCCAGGCCGAGCGCCTGCCCACGCCGATTTTCACGCCTACGACCAAGGCCCCCAAAGGCCAGCACGACGAACCGATCAACGACACCCAGGCCGCCGCCCGCGTCGGCGCCGCGCTCTACGAAAAAGTGAAAGCCACCAGCCTCGCGCTCTACCAGCTCGGTCACGAACGCGCGCGCGCCGCCGGCATGATTTTGGCCGATACGAAATTCGAGTTCGGCACTGATGCCGCCGGCAATCTCGTCCTGATCGACGAGGTGCTCACGCCCGACTCCTCGCGCTACTGGCCCGCCGCGGAGTATCGCGTCGATTGCTCGCCCCCGAGCTACGACAAGCAATTCGTGCGCGATCACCTGCTCGCGCTGAAGTGGAATCAACAACCGCCCGCGCCGCCCCTTCCGGCCGAAGTCATCGCGCGCACGCGGGAAAAATACCTCGCGGCGCTGAAGAACCTCCTCGGCTGAGGCGGACCGAGCATTCGGTCCGAGCGCTCCGAGCGCACTGACCCCTCATTCAAAACGCCGCCGACTTCAAAAGGTCTTCGGGCGCGTAACGCTTAAACGCCTCGATGGCCTCGTATTCGGCGAGGCCGAGCTCGTTGTAGGCCTGCGCGAGGCGGCGGCTGCGGTCCTCGGTGCGTTGCCAGAATTCGCGACGGTCTTCGCCGAGGAAGAGCGCCTGGTCCTTCTGCGTTTCGTGGCGGAAAATGGCGCGGCGGCGGCGGAGCACTTCCTGCGGGCTGAGCGGCACAGCGAGGTCGATCTCG
>JANXLP010000272.1 GCA_025355125.1 Opitutaceae bacterium
GCAGCTGTTGTTTATCTGATCGCCCAC
Organism: Opitutaceae bacterium; assembly: GCA_025355125.1. Taxonomy (GTDB): domain Bacteria; phylum Verrucomicrobiota; class Verrucomicrobiia; order Opitutales; family Opitutaceae; genus Tous-C4FEB. The sequence goes on from JANXLP010000272.1 coordinate 28, forward strand.
GGAACACACGGAATACACGGAAAGAAAACGCGCGGTCCGGCATAGGCTCCCCTCTCCGAAATTCTTCCGTGTATTCCGTGTGTTCCGTGGGCAACTTCATCCCATGCCGAAAACCATCTTCCAACGCATCATCGACCGCGAAATTCCCGCCAAGATCGAGCACGAGGACGACCTCTGCATCGCGCTCCACGACGTCAATCCGCAGGCTCCCGTTCACCTGCTGATCATCCCGAAAAAGCTCATCCCCCGCATCGGCGAAGCCACCCCCGTCGATCAAGCCCTGCTCGGCCATCTCCTTCTCACCGCCGGCACGCTCGCGAAAAAGCTAAATCTCGAAAACGGCTTCCGCCTCGTCGTGAACCACGGCCCCGACGGCGGCGAATCTGTCCCGCATCTGCACGTGCATCTGCTCGCGAAACGCCCCCTCGCGTGGCCGCCCGGCTGAGCCCCCGGTGGAACATTCGGCGTCCTCCCCGCATCCCAACACAACCGAATGTTCTCCCTTCCGCGTTTCCCTTGGCGCCAAGCCCTCCTCGCGTGCTGCGCGACCGTAATTCTCTGCGCCCAGCCCACCCGCTCCAAATCCTCGACCTCGCAGAAGAATCCAGCCGCCGCCGCAACCGAGCCCAAATCTGCATCACTCAGTCCAGAACTGAAGCTCGTCGCCCAATTCGACCGCGACGGCGACCAACGTCTCGACGCCACCGAGCGCGCCGCTGCCCGCGCCTACCTCGCGCAACATCCCGAACCCGCCGCCCCTGCTCCCGCGGCCAATCGGCCCACCCCCGAAGAGTCAATCATTCTGGAGCCCATCGGCTCCGGCGAAAAACTCACGCCCGCCCAAGTCCCCGCCCTCGCCGATTCGCCGCTCTACGCCACCGCCGCCCTGCGCTCGATTTTCCTCGAGTTCGCCGACCCTGATTGGGAAGCGCAGCTCACCGATTTCGCGCGCAGCGATGTGCTTGTGCCCGCTCGTCTCATCATCGACGGCCACACCTACGCAGACGTCGGCGTGCATTTTCAGTCTCTGCCTCCCGGCGCGCCAACGCTCGCCGGCTACAAGCGCACGCTCTCCCTCGCCCTCGATTTCACTCGCCGCGATCAACGCATCGGCGGCGAGCGCCTGCTCCAGCTCCAGGACGCCCGCTCCGACCCGACGCTCGTGCGCAGCCAGCTCTACCGCTCCATCGCGCGTGCCTATCTTCCCACGCCTTCGGTCAACTTCGTCCGCCTCGTCATCAACGGCGAGATCTGGGGCATCTACGTCAACACCCAGCCGCTCGACGAAGCCTTCACCCGCGAACATTTCAACACCACCGCCGGCAGCCGCTGGCTCGCCGCCGACCACGCAAATCTCGCCTACCTTGGCGACGATCCCGCCCCCTACCGCGAGCACTACAAACTCCTCTCCGCCGAAGATCCGGCCGCGTGGGCCAAGCTTATTCAGCTCTGCAAAACTCTCGCTGAGACCCGCCTTGACCAGCTCGAAGCCGCCCTCGCCCCGCAGCTCGACGTCGAGCGCACGCTCCGCTTTCTCGCCCTCGAAACCGCGCTCATAAACCAGGACGGCTACACCGGCACCGGTCGCGGCTACGGCCTCTACCTCGATCCCGACGGTCGCTTTCACCTCGTCCCCCAATCGACCGCATCGAGCTTCCGCCTGCTGCCCGCGTATGAATACGAAAGCGGTCCGAGCGGAGGTGCCCCGCGCAACGACCCGCCCCCAAAGAAATCTGCCACCCAAAAAGCTTCCTCCGAGTCCGCCGCTCCCACCACCCCGCCGGCCTCACCCAACGGCACGCCCAGCGATTTCCCCCGCCAAAGCGCCACCGACCTCGCGATGCTCCTGAGCTACAGCTTCGTCAACAAAGTGGACCGCAACGAAGACCTGAAAATTTCCCGCGACGAGTGGCTCGATTTCGCCCGCGCGTGGTTCTTGGTCATCGACGAAAACTACGCCGGCGAGATCACCCACGAACAACTCACCACCAGTATCCGCAATCTCATCACCCCGCCGTCGATGCGCAACCCCCACGCCAAACAGACGTTCTCCGGCGACGACGCCGCCTCGTTCATCGCCCAGGATTTCTGGAACGCGATGAACCAAAACCACGACGAGCGCGTGAGCCGCGAGGAGTTCACCACCACGTTCGCCACCTGGTTCACCGCGTGGAGCGATCCCAAATCGGCCCAGCTCACCCAGCCCCTGCTACAGCGCAGTTTCGAAGCCTTCTTTACCCGCTCCGTCTTCGAAGCGGATCAACTCTACATCGCCAAACGCGCCGGTGCCGTTCCCGGCAACTCCGATGGCCGCGGCGGCCGTGACGGCGGTGGCTTCAGCGCCGGCGGTGGCCTCTCACTGCTCGGCGGCGCCATCGGCATGGGCCCGGGCGGTGGCGGACGCGGCGGCGCTCGCGGCTCGCGTGGCGGCGGCGGCAACAGCCGCACCCTTGTCACCTACTACAACCAACTCGCGCCGCTCGGGCCGCTCGAAGACCCGGCCAACATCCTCTACACGAAACTCCTCGCCGCGCCCTCGCTCCGCGCGCGCTACCTCAGCTATGTCCGCGAAATCGCCGACACCTGGCTCACCTGGCAGCGCCTCGGCCCCATCGCCAAATCCGCTCAGGCCGTCGTCGCGGACGACGTGAAACGCGAGACCCACACGCCCACCGGCTACATCCGCTTCGTGCAAGATTTGGATCAAGACACCGCCGCCACCAACAGCCGCAACCGCGACTCCACCGTCGCCCCCAACCTCAAAACCTTCATCGAGGAGCGCCGCATCTACATCCAGAAAAATACGCTATCCAACGACTGAACCTTCGCTGAATCACCCCCGCGTCTCGAACGAGCCGTCCGCCCGCTTGGCCACGGCTCGTTTGAGTTCGAGCATCATCAACACCGCCGAGAGCTGCGCCGCCGACAGACCCGTCAGCTCCGCGAGCGCATCCGGCGTCAACATTGCACCGCCCGCGAAACAGGCGAAGACCCGCGCTTCATCCGCAGTGAGATTTGCCGGCGTGCCCGCGGGCGTGCCGGGTTTCTCGGGAATCGGCGAAGGGCGCAGCCCGTCGAGATAGTTTAACTCCGAGAGCAGATCGTCGACGCTCGTCAGCAACGTCGCCCCGTCGCGGATGAGTTGATGACAACCCGCGCTGGTCGGTTGGTCGATCCGGCCCGGCACCGCAAAAAGCAGCCGACCCTGTTCGCCCGCAAACCGCGCCGTGATCATCGCCCCACCATCGACATCGCTTTCGATCACGACCGTCGCCTCGCACATGCCCGCGACGATGCGGTTGCGCATCGCGAACGACTGCCGGTCCGCGCGCCGGCCAAAGGGAAACTCCGACAGCACCGCGCCATGTTCCTCGATCTGCCGATAGAGCCCCAAATTCTCCGGCGGATAGACAATATCGAGCCCCGTGCCAAGCACCGCCGCCGTCTTGCCGCCCACCGAAAGCGCGCCCTCGTGCGCCGCCGTGTCGATGCCTCGCGCCAGCCCGCTCACGATGCAAAAACCTAGCTGCGCCAACTGTGCGCCGATCTTTTTTGCCGTGGCCTGACCGTAGAGCGTGGTGCGGCGCGAACCGACGATAGCGATGTTGGGCCGGCTAAAATCATAGCGGCCCTTGCGGTAGAGCGCGATGGGCGGATCGGAGATTTCCTTTAGCAATTTTGGATAATCCGCGTCCGCGCCGATGATATAATCCGCACGACTCTGCGCCATCGTCTCCTCCTCTTTCGCGACATCGAACTTCTCCCGCCACGCACCCAACGTCGCACTGATAACCGGCCCCACACCCTTTACCGCTTCGAGCCGGCGCCGATCCGTCGATAAGATCGTGCGTGGGTCGCCTCCCAGTTCGTCGAGAAGGCGGTTGAGCGTGATCGGCCCGATATTGGGCAGCGCATTCAAAACCAAAAACGCCTGCCGCTCGGTCAAATCGCTGCTCATGGCGCGGACTCTCGCAGCGCCGTCGATAGAAAGTCGAGCACCTGCGTCGTCGCCACCGCCGTTTGCCCGTGCGCCCGCGCGAGCGCATCCGCCGCCAGCCCGTGCCAGAGCGTGCCGCGACATGCCGCGAGCAACCGATCGTCCGGCGTCTGCGCCAGCAATCCGCCGATCAAGCCCGCCAGCAAGTCACCGCTGCCACCACGCGCCAGCACCGGCCCGCCGGCCAAACTGTAGTAAGTAGGGCAGGTCTCCGACCTGCCCTCCGTGCCTCGCAGGGCGGGTCGGAGACCCGCCCTACTTTCGATCCGCGTCACCGGACCTTTAAGCACTACGGTCGCCTCCACCAGCGACGCTTCGGCAATCCGCGCCCACTCGCCCGCATGCGGCGTGAGCACGCGCGGCGCTTTCCCCGCGCTCACGATCTCGGGCTGCAACGCATCCGCATCGAGCACGAGCGGTAGTGGCGACGTTGCCACCACATCGCGCACCAACGCCAGCGTCTCCGCCTCACGCCCGAGCCCCGGGCCGATCACCAGCGCATCGAGACGCTCGCACCGCGTTTTCAACAAGTGCTGTCCCTCCAACGCGAGTCCGCCCGCCGGTGTCTCCGGCCAGCCCACCCACATCACTTCCGGCGCACGCGCGGCAAACGCCGCCGCCAACGACTCCGGCACAAACGCCGTCACCAACCCCGCCCCGCTGCGCAACGCCGCGAGCGCCCCCATCAACACCGCGCCCGGATAACTCCGCGAGCCGCCCATGATGCCGACGTGGCCGTAGGTGCGTTTATCCGATTGTGATGAGCGCAGTGCCGCGAGCGGAGCGAGGATCGCGGGTGTGAGCACACGCGGCGCAGCCAGGCTCGTTGAGCCCGGACCGGGGTTGGCGACCCCGGCTGCATTTTCAAAAAACCCGATGTCCAGATAACGCACCCGGCCCGCGTTGGCCGGTTCAAGCACCGGCATTTTCACGATGCCCGTCGCATACGTGAAGTCGGCGCGGAAGAGATCGGCGCTCGGCAGATCCACCGCGGCGCGCAGGCGGATCGGCAGGGCGTTGATCCGCTTGAGTAGCGCGCTCGTTGCCTTGTCGGCCGGCGGGCGGAACTGGAAACCGAAAAGCCCATCGAGACAGAGATCGTAGCGCGCGCCTGCTGCGCGGCCAACCTGCACCCGGTCCCGGCCGAAATGAGCCAAATCCATCCACGCCCGCGCCGCCAATGGCCGCAGCGTCCGCTCGCCGAATACAAAAAGCACCTCGACCGTCGCCAACGGAAACTGCTCCAGCAGCGCCTGCGCGGCGATGAACGCATCGCCGGCGTTGTGCCCTTTGCCGGCAAGCACGAGCACGCGCCCGTCGGCTGGGAAACCGCCGATCTCTTGAAAATCTCGCAGCACTGCCGTCGCCACCGCGCGACCCGCCCGATCCATCGCCGTCCATTCTTTCGCTTCGTCGCCCCCGAAAAACGCCGCCTCAAAGTTACGCGCTTCCTCACACGTGAGGATCGGATGGCTCGACAGGTTCATGGTCGCTCCGGAGCTTTTTCAGGCGGCGGCACAGGCCTCGGCCCTGCCGCCGCTTTGCTGATGGCCTGCCACGTCTCCTGGCGCTTCTCGCTCAGCCACTCGGCGCGCTGAGCTTCCGTCTCGGTGAACTGCAAGGGCGATTGGTCGCGCACGCCATGAGTCAGCACGGGGCGCGTCAGCCGAGGAATCGAACGGAAAAAATACGCGCCACCCGAGCGCAGCACCTCAAAGCTGTCGGCGTAGTCCTTCGTCTCGCTGCTCCAGAGCGCGACCTCGGTGATCTCATTGTCCCACACCGCATATTTCCCCCACAGGGCGAAAACGGCCTCGATGGTCGTTAATTGGGGCACGGTCTTGACGATGACGGTGCGCGGCTCGCTTTCTTCCGTGATGGGCGGAGCGGGCTTGCGCGCAGGCAGCGCCCACACAAACAGCGCGCCGCTCACAAAACCCAGCATGATCCACGACGGCACCAGCGACGGCTTGGCCTTTGCCACCGGTTCCGACGACTCGGAGTCACTGGCGTCTTCGGATTCGTCCGGATACATAAGAAAGGGAAATCAGGCGCGAACGAGAGCGGCAACGGCCATAGCTGCGGTCTCCGTGTGCGAGAGACTGATCAAGACATGCGTCGCGCCCACGTGTGCGAGGAGCGCCGTGCCTTTCTCATCGAGGCGCACGAGCGGCTCAGAACGTTCACCGTGATAGACCGACATGGACTTCCAGCCCAGCTCGGCACCGATGCCCGTCGTGAAGGTTTTCGAAATCGCCTCCTTGGCCGCCCAGCGCGCGGCGAGGTGTTTGTGCGGGTGCTTCATGCCCATACAATAGGCGCGCTCCTCGGCGGTAAACACGCGGTCGAGAAACCGGTCGCCGTGGCGGTCGAGCACATCGCGGATGCGCTGCACGTCGATCAAATCACAGCCGAGGCCGACGAGGACGCCACCGGGCGGAAGAGAGAGATTCATATTACAACAAAACCAAAAATCACGGATTCATCCGCGCCTTCATCTCGCGCACGGCTTCTTCGATGCCGGAGAAAAGCGCGCGGCTGATGATGCTGTGGCCGATGTTGAGCTCGTGCAGGTGCGGAAGCGTGCGGACTTCGGTGATGTTCACGTAGTTGATGCCGTGGCCGGCGTTGACCGTGAGACCGAGATCGTGCGCGCGGACGGCGCCGAGACGCAGGCGTTGAAACTCTGCCGCGCGGCGCGCGCCGTAGTAGGCGTTGGCATAGGCGCCGGTGTGCAGTTCGACCCAAGGCGCTTTCACGGCGGCAGAGGCCTCGATGGTGGCCTCGTCGGGATCGATGAAGAGACTGGTGATGATGCCTGCGGCGCTCATCGCCTCGACGCAGGCGCGAACGCGTTCACGTTGGCCGACGACATCAAGACCGCCCTCGGTGGTGATCTCTTCGCGGCTCTCGGGCACGAGGCAGACGGAGTCGGGCTTCAGCTTGAGCGCGAAGTCGATCATCCACGGCGTGCAGCCCATCTCGAGGTTGAGCCGTGTCGCGATACTCTCGCGCGTGCGCCACACGTCGCGCTCCTGAATATGCCGGCGATCCTCGCGGAGGTGAATCGTGATACCGTCGGCGCCGGCCCGCTCGGAAAGCACCGCGAGCGCCACAGGATCGGGCTCGACCGCACCGCCCACGGTCGCGGGAGCTTGCCGGTAGCGCGCCTGACGAACAGTTGCGCAGTGATCGATATTTACGCCGAGGAATAGCATGGGAGTGGAAGGTTTGACCCGAATAAGCGGGTCGTGATTCTGGAACGCAAAACGAAATGACCGCTTCCGCCCCTGCCGCCGCCCACAAACGCGAAAATCTTCTCGTCAACATCGTCTGTAACATCGTCGTGCCGACGCTGGTGCTGACGAAGCTGAGCGGCGACAACCGGCTCGGGCCGCTTTGGGGGCTCGTCGTGGCGCTCCTGTTTCCCCTCGGCTACGGCATCTATGATTTCGTGCGGCGGCGGAAGGCCAACTTCATCTCAATCCTCGGCATCGTGAGCGTGCTCCTCACCGGCGGACTCGGGCTGATGAAGGTCGGCGGCTTTTGGTTCGCCGTGAAAGACGCGGCCGTGCCGGCGTTGATCGGGCTGAGTGTGCTGGTTTCGATGAAAACCAAATCACCCCTTCTAAAAGAGATGTTTTTCAACGAGCAGATCGTGGATGTGCCGCGCGTGGAAACGGCGCTGGCCGTGCATGGCAAGCAGCGCGAGTTCGAGCGATTGATGGTGCGGTCGAGCCTGTGGCTCGTGGGCGCCTTTTTCCTAAGCGCGGTGCTCAACTATCTGCTCGCGCGGCATCTCCTGATCAGCCCGCCGGGCACCCCGGAATTCAACGCGGAACTCGGCCGGATGCACGTGCTGAGCTGGCCCGTGATCGTTGTGCCGAGCATGGCCGTGATGCTCCTGGCTTTCTGGCAACTCATCAGCGGCCTGAAAGCGCTGACAGGGCTGACGATGGACGAAATTTTCCGGGGCGAGGCCGAAAAAAAGCCGGATAGCGTTTAAGCCATCCGGCTGACGAAAAATCCTGCGCTTAACCGCGCTGCGCCATCGGCACGAAGTCGCGCTTGACCGGACCGACGTAGATCTGACGCGGGCGATAAATGCGGCCCTTCGGATTGGCAGCGACCTCGCGCCAGTTGGCGATCCAGCCCGGCGCGCGGCCGATGGCAAAGATCACGGTGAACATGTTCACCGGGATTCCGAGCGCGCGCATGATGATGCCGCTGTAGAAATCGACGTTGGGGTAGAGTTTGCGCGAGACGAAGTAGTCGTCCTTGAGCGCGGCCTG
>JANXLP010000545.1 GCA_025355125.1 Opitutaceae bacterium
GTCGTGGAGGTAGCTGAGGAGTTCGGAATTGGGAACCGAGACGATCAGTTGGCGGGGCGCGACGCGACGGATCTCGGTGAGGAAGGCGCTGGGTTCATCGATGTGTTCGAGGACTTCGATGGCCATGGCGGCGTCGAAGGCGGCATCGGGAAACGGCAAATGGGAGCCGGTCACATGCGAGTGCGGGAGACCGGCGCGAGTGAGGGCGGCGCAATCGGAAACGCTCACTTCGGCGCCGTGCCAGTCGTAGCCATGCGCGAGGAGGCCTCGGCCGTAGGAGCCGACCCCGCAACCAACGTCGATGACGCGAGCCGGGGCGGATGGGAGATGGCGAGCGAGGAGAGCGGCCACAACGGCGCTCGGATCGGGCAGTGAAGGACCGGTGGCGAAGACATTGCCGCGGCGTTGAATCGCGACCGTGGTGGCATCGAGAAGAATGCCGAAGTGGTTTTGGCGGTAGTCGCGGGCGACCGTGTGGACAGTGCGCGTGAGCAGGGCCGGACTGCGGTGGCCGTCGGCGAAGGCGACGATCAGGCTGAGTGCGAGCGGGGCATCGAAGACGGCGGCGGCGAAATGGGCGTCGATCTGAAAGCCGGTGCGGGTGCCAGCGGGGAGATTGAGGGCGGTGTTGACGTCGGGCCGAACGGCGAGGGCGCGGGTGGCGCCGATAAGCTCCCCGGCGGTGTAAATCTCGACGGCCGCTATGTCCGCGTGGTCGGCGGCGCCGTGCACCCAACCTTCGACCCGGAGGGCGAGCGGATCGCAAAGGGTATCGGCGACCGGAATGTCGAGAAAGGCGAGCATGGGATCGGGGACAAGCTCAGGCGCGCTTGCGGCCGATGAAGCGGGTCATGGCGGCGATTTCGAGGGCGCCTTCGGGGGTGAGGTGGCGGACGAAATTGCGGTCAGTGTAGGTGAGCGGTGGCGCAAGGAGATCGCCAATGCGGAGATTAAGAAATTCGGGGCGGGCGGAGGGGGCGAGGCCGTTGTGCCAGGCGTGGAGCAGGCCGCTCAAGGCCCACATGGGATTGCCGGAAAGCGGGACGCTGGCGTCGAGCGGTTCGAAGCTCGGACCGAAAACGAGGCGGTGGCCCTCGACGGTCATGTTGTAGTAATGATTCGGGTAGCCGTGGTAGGGCACGAGCAACGGCACCATCGAGTAAACGATACCACCGGGCTTGAGGACGCGCATGATTTCGGCACCGGCGGCGAAGGGATCGCGAACGTGTTCGAGCGTAGCGAGGGTAAAAACGGCGTCGAAGGTGCCAGTGGCGAAGGGGAGCGATTCGTTGAAGGCGCGGATATCCGTGCTCGGATAATCCATGATCTCCAGGTTGATCACATTGGGGTGGAGACGGCCTTTGAGGCCGGCGCCGCAGTCGAGAATGAGGCCGTCGGCGAAGCGCTGGACAAGGGCGTTCATGACCTCGTCGTAGCCGCCAAGGGAATCGCCGGTGGCGCCGACGGCGGGGATCGTGGCGCGCTGCGCGGATGAGAAAAAGTCGAGGAGCGTGGGGCTGAACTGGAAAGCGGCGCCGCAGGCTGGGCAGGTGTCGCGGGCGGGAGCGTCGGGCAGAACGGCTTTGCAAGCGGGGCACGCGAGGTGCGGCGCGATGCGGCGGATCTTTTCCGCCCTCAGCGCAGGCGTGATCGGAAAATCGGTTTGCGGCGCGGCGGGCGGAAACGGCGGCGGAGTGAGCGGACAGGTGACGGGATGCTCGCCGCGGTCAGTGATGATCGTGAGGTGGAGTTGGCCATCGACGATTTCTGAAGCGGTGGCCTGGCCGACAAAGCCGCTAACGTGCGCGTAGGCAGGCAGGGCGGCGGAGACATCGGGTCGCGGCGTGAAGGCGAGGGGCTGGCCGGTGGCAGTGGGGCCGGCGAAGACAGCGTGTAGCGGGGCGAGCGTGGCGACCCAGCCTTTGACGGCGAAGTAGGCGTAAGCCGGGACGGCGGTCGGCAGATCGAGGTGGAAGAGCAGCTCGGGCGTATCGGCCGGGGGCGTGGACATCGGGCGCGGCGGGTCGGCGATTACGGGAGCCAAGGACGCGGCGGGGCGGCCAAGGTGAAGTCGGTGAGCTCGAGGGTGAGGTTGGGGTTGTAGGCGGGATCGTGTTTCAGCTCTTTGGCCCAATGTTTCATCATGTATTCTACTTCAAGGCGGAAGCGCTCGTGTTTCTCGGGGGTGTCTTCGGCGCCGCGGCTGACGGACTCGTGGTGGTAGAGTTCGGCGAAGGGGGTCCATAGGTTGAGGTAACCGGCGGCGCGGACGCGGAGGCAGAAGTCGATGTCGTTGAAAGCCACGGCGAGGTTTTTGTCGTCGAGGCCGTTTACCTGATCGAAAATTTCTTTGCGGATGACGAGACAGGCGGCGGTGACGGCGCCGTAGTTTTGGACGAGGCGGGCGCGGTTGAAGACGCCTTCGGTGTTGCGCGCGAAATCGCGGAACGCATGTCCGGCGACGCCGCCGAGGCCGATGATCACGCCGGCGTGCTGGATGGTGTCGTTGGGGTAATAGAGCATCGCGCCGACGCAGCCGATGCCGGGGCGGAGAGCCTGCGAAACCATTTCGTCGAGCCAGTCGCCGTGGATGACTTCGAGGTCGTTGTTGAGCAGGCCGAGAACGGCGCCGCGGGCGTGCTGGGCGGCGAAATTATTGATCGCGCTGTAGTTGAAGGGGGCGTCGTAGGGAACGACGCGGACGGACGGCGCGTTAGGGATAACGCGCCCTACCTTTTCGAGGTAGGCGAGGGTGGCGGGGTCGTCGGACGCGTTGTCGATGATGAGGATTTCGTAGTTCGGGTAAGTGGTTTTATCGAGGATGCTATCGACGCAGCGTTGGAGGAATTTCAGGCCGTTGCGCGTGGGGATGAGGAGCGAGACGAGCGGTGGCTGGGCTGGCAGCGGATATTTGACGCGCCAGTGATCGCCGGGGACGGCGATGAGTTCGACGGGTTGCTTGAGGCGCGAAAAATGATCGGTGAGCGCGCGGTGCGCGGCTTTGACGGGATAGTTTTTCTCACTGGAAAGAAGGGCGGTGGAGCCGGGAATCGCGCGCCAGTGGTAGAGGACTTTCGGGATGTGGCGGATGCGCGACAAATCCTTGATGAGGCTGGTGACGCGGAGCGCCAAATCCCAATCTTGCGACCCTTCGTAGCCGACGCGGAAGCCGCCGGCCTGGCGCATAAGCGAGGCGCGATAGACGGTGAGGTGGGAGGTGTAGTTCTGGCCAAGGAAGAGGTCGGGCAGAAAATCGGGCTTGAAGTAGGGTTCGTGGCGGTGGCCTTCCTCGTCGATCTTGTCTTCGTCGGAGTAGAAGAAATCGGTGTCGCGGTGGGCATTGTGCGCCATCACGATTTCGTAGAGCGCGTGGGGCGTGAGTTCGTCATCGTGGTCGAGCAGCGCGATGAATTCACCAGTGGCGAGTTCGAGTGCGGAGTTCGAGGCGGCGGAGATGTGACCGTTCTTTTCCCGGAAGCAGACTTTGATGCGAGGATCGACGGAGGCGTAATGCTCGAGGAGGGGGCGGATGTGGGGTGCGGTGGACGCGTCGTCGGCGAGGCAAAGTTCCCAATTCGAGTAGGTCTGGTGGGCGACCGAGCTGATGGCTTTGGCGAGCCATTTTTCGGGGGTGTTATAAACCGGAACGAGAATGGAGATGAGCGGCCGGTGAGGCACGTGGCGGCTGCTCTCCCGCTGGGCGCTGAGGCGGTCGTCGGTGAGGGTGTCGTAGGTGGTG
>JANXLP010000302.1 GCA_025355125.1 Opitutaceae bacterium
CATCGGCGGCACCTGGGGGCTCGAGTCGTGGCACGACGCTTTTGAGAAAATGCACGGCGGCGAGATCGTGAAGGCGGTCTTGAAGCCGGTTTGAATTCTCCACTCGCTGACGCTCGCGGCCACTACTGAACCTCCCATGAGATTAAAAGAGAAGGTCATCATCGTCACCGGCGGCACGTCGGGCATCGGGCAGGCCATCGCGGAACGCGGCGTCGCCGAGGGCGCGCGCGTGCTGGTGCATGGGATCGTGCGCAGCGACGGTGAAGCGGTGGTGAGGAAGCTGGGCGCGTCGGCGGCGTTGCATCTCGATGATCTCGGCGACCCGGCGAGCGCGGGGCGGATCGTGGCGGCGGCGCTGGCGGCGTTTGGGCGCGTCGATGCGATCGTGAACAACGCGGCGATTGTGGCGCGGACCAACCTCGAGTCCACGAGCGCGGAGTTTTTTGACCGCATGATGGCGGTGAACGTGCGCGGGCCGCTGCTGTTGATTCAGGCGGCGTTGGCGCAGCTGAGGGCGAACGAGGGCTGTGTGCTGAACATCGGCTCGATCAACGCCTACAGCGGCCAGCCCAACCTGCTCGATTACAGCATCTCGAAAGGCGCGATGATGACGATGTCGCGCAACCTCGCGAACGCGCACGGTCACGAGCGCGTGCGCGTGAATCACCTCAACGTCGGTTGGGTGCTGACGGCGCGCGAGTATGCACACCAGATTGAGCACGGCATGGCGGCGGACTGGCCGCAAACCGTGCCGGTGCAATATGCGCCCTCGGGCCGGCTCATGAATCCCGAGGAGATTGCGACGGCGGCGGTTTACTGGCTCGGCGACGAATCGCGGCCGGTCAGCGGCGCGGTCGTGGAGCTGGAGCAATATTCGGTGATCGGTCGGAATCCGAGCAAGGTCGCCGACAAGTAAGCGGAGATTTTTTTATCATGCCCAAATTAGCTGCTTTTCCGAAGGCCTACATGCGCCAGCTCTGCGTCGAGGGTTCGATGACCTTGCGCGACTGGGTGAACCTCGCCGAACCGCTCCAGCTCGACGGACTGGAATACTACAGCGGCATGATGGAGCTGTCCGATCCGGCGAACTGGCCGGAGGCGCGCCGCACGGTCGAAGAGCGCGGGATGGTGATTCCGATGCTGTGTTGCTCACCGGATTTTTCGCACCCGGATGCGGAGTTTCGACGGGTGGAGATTGAGAAAGAGAAGAACTGGATACGGATGGCGGCGGCGTTGGGTGCGAGGTATTGCCGCGTGCTTTCGGGGCAGCGCCGGCCGGAGTTGTCGCGCGAAGAGGGACTGACGCTCGTCGCGCAGAGTATCGAGGCGTGTCTGCCCGAGGCGGAGAAATGCGGCGTCACGCTGATCATCGAGAATCACTACAAGGACGACTTTTGGAATTACCCGGAATTTGCCCAGAAGATGGACGTGTTTTGCGATCTGGTTGGCCGGATCAACCATCCGCACTTCGGCGTGAACTACGACCCGAGCAATGCGTTCCTCGCGGGCGATGATCCGCTGGAATTGTTGGAGCGCGTGAAGCACCGCGTAGTGACGATGCACGCGAGTGATCGTTATTTAATCGAAGGGACGATTGAAGATCTGCGGCGTGACGAGACCGGCTCGACGGGTTACGCGAAGCGGCTGCGGCACGGGACGATTGGCAAGGGTTTGAACGATTACGACGCGATCTTCAGCACGCTGAAAGCGGTCGGTTTCAACGGCTGGGTGAGCATCGAGGATGGGGTCGATGGCATGGAGCAGTTGGCGGAAAGTGTGCGCTTCGTCCGGGGCAAGCTGCGGCAGCACTGGCCGGCTGTTTAGATTTAGCTCTCATTTTGCGCGGGGCGGGGTCAACTTGCCGCATGGAAAAACGTCTCTTTACTGAATTGGGCTTGTCGCCCGAGGTCCTCAAGGCCGTGGAAAAAATGGGTTTCGAGGAGGCTTCGCCGATTCAGACTGCGGTGATTCCGACAATTTTATTGGGGCGCGACGTGGTCGGGCAGTCCTCGACCGGCTCGGGTAAGACGGCGGCGTTTGCCATTCCGGCCATCGACAAGGTCGATGTGCAGAGCCGGGCGGTGCAGGTGCTGATCTTGTTGCCGACGCGTGAACTTGCGGTGCAGGTCGCGGAAGAAGTGGCCAAGCTCGCTTACTTCAAGCGCGGGCTGCGCGAGCTGCCGGTTTACGGCGGTCAGAGTTACGAGCGCCAATTCCGCGGGCTCGATGCCGGCGCGCAGGTCGTGATCGGCACGCCCGGTCGCTTGATGGACCATATGGAACGCGGGTCGCTGAAGCTCGATAAGCTGAAGCTGGTGATTCTCGACGAGGCCGACCGGATGCTCGACATGGGTTTCCGCGAGGACATCGAGAAAATCCTCTCGTCCGTGCCCGAGCAGCGCCAGTTGCTCTTTTTCTCGGCGACGATGCCGAAGGCGATCCAAGACCTGATCAAGCGCTACTCGCGCGATCCGGCGTGGATCAAGATCGAGTCCTCGGCGCAGAACGCGCCGCAGGTGGACCAAGTTTATTTCGAAGTGGACCGCCGCTCGAAGATCGAAGCGCTCACGCGGTTGATCGATGTGCATGATTTCCGCTACGGCATCATTTTTTGCAGCACCAAGATCATGTGCGACGAACTCGCCGAGATTCTGAGCGCGCGCGGTTATGCGGTGGACCGGCTGCACGGCGACATCACGCAGATGCAGCGCAACCGGGTCATGGACAAATTCCGCAAGCGCGGTTTCGAGTTCCTCGTGGCGACCGACGTGGCGGCGCGCGGTCTCGATGTCGATGACCTCGAGGTCGTGTTCAACTACGACCTGCCGAACGACGCCGAGGATTACACGCACCGCATCGGCCGCACGGGCCGCGCGGGCAAATCGGGCCGGGCGTTTACGTTTGTATGCGGACGCGAACTCTGGGTGCTCCAGAATTTCATCCGCTACGCCAAACTGAAGATCCGCCGGGAGAACATCCCGTCGCTCGATCAGGTGGAAGAGGCGCGCGAGAATGTGTTTTTCGAAAAGCTGCGTGATACGCTGAACGCGGCGAAATTCCGCAAACAGGACCGCATGATCGACCGCCTGCTGGAGCAGGGTTACCCGAGCACGGATATCTGTTCGGCGTTGATTCACCTGCTGCAAGGCGGCGGTGGCGGTTCCGACAAGCCCGAGGGCAAGCCGGCGGCGAAGCCTCCGACGAGTGCGGCGCCAAGCTGGGCGACGAAGAAAGCTGTGCCGGTGATCGAGGCTCCGTCTTCGGCGGCATCCGCACCCGCGCCCGCGCGCGCCTGGGCTCCGGCCTCGGCGGTCGTGGCGCGGCCGAAGGTGGCGGCGCCTGTGGACAAGCCACGTCCGCCCGGCGAAACCGTGCGTGTGCCCATCGACGGCGAGAACGAGATCGTGCGCGCCGAGGGCGATTTCCCGCCTTCCGCCCGCACGGGTAAGGAAAAAGGTTTCACGACGATCTTTCTGAACGTCGGTCGCAAGCACCTCGTTACCCCGGCGGACATCGTCGGCAAGGTCGCGGGCGTGACGCGGTTGCCGGGCAACGTGGTCGGCGCGATTGATATTCATCAGCGGCACACGCTGGTGGATGTTTCCGAAGATCAGGCGCTGTTCGTGATCGAAAAGCTCACGGGTATTCGGGTGAAAGGTGAGTCGCTCGTGCCTTCGATTGCGACGGGTAAGGAAAAAGAGTAAGGTCGCGCGATGGCGGCGAAGGCTCCCCGTAAGCCCGCGCTGGGTTTCGTTTTCGTCACGCTGGTGCTGGTGGTGTTGGGCTACGGGCTCATCATCCCAGTGCTGCCGGGGCTGATCACGGAGTTTCAGGGCGGGAGCACGGCGGACGCGTCGCACGTCTATGGCTGGTTGGTGGGCGTGTATGCGCTCATGCAGTTTGTCGCGTCACCGATTCTGGGCGCGTTGTCGGATCGGTTTGGGCGGAGGAAGGTGATCCTAATCGCGCTGGCGGGTTCGGCGGTCGATTACGTATTGATGGCCTGGGCGCCGACGCTCGGCTGGCTTTTCATCGCACGGATCATCGCTGGACTGACCTCGGGCACGGTGGCGACGGTGAACGCCTATGTGGTCGATGTGACGCCGCCCGAGAAGCGTGCGCAGGGGTTCGGATTGCTCGGGGCGGCGGTGGGGCTGGGCTTTGTGATCGGGCCGGCGATTGGTGGTCTGCTGGGCGGAGTGAATCTGCGGGCGCCATTCATCGCGGCGGCGGCCTGCACGGCGTTGAACTGGATTTATGGGGCGCTGGTGTTGCCGGAGTCGCTGCCCGAGTCGCAGCGGAAGAAATTCGATTGGAAGCAGGCGAACCCGGCGGGTGCGCTGCTGGCGCTGAGGCGGTTTCCCGTCGTGCTGGGGTTGGCGGGCACGCACCTGTTTTCGATGCTGGGCACGACGATGTTGCAGAGCGTGTGGGTGCTCTACACGGGCTACCGCTACGGTTGGAAACCGGCGCAGGTGGGCATCTCGCTCGCGGTGGTGGGCATAGCCGGTGCGGTCGTGCAAGGCGCGCTCGTGCGCGTGGTCATCGCGCGTATCGGCGAACGGCGTGCGTTGATCGCTGGTCTCCTGATCACCATCGTCGCGATGATCGCCTATGGCAGCGCGACGGACGGCTGGATGATTTACGGGCTGGTGCTTTTCGGTTCTCTGGGCGGTATCGCGGGGCCGGCTGCGCTGGCGCTCATCACGCAGAATGTGCCGGACAACGAGCAGGGGCGCGTGCAGGGCTCGCTCTCCAGTCTGACGAGTCTCGCCGGGGTCGTGGCACCGCCGGTGGCGGCGTGGAGTTTCGGAGTGTGCATCGCGCCCGGAGCGGGGTGGCACGTTCCAGGTATCGCTTTTTTCGAGGCCGCGGCGCTGACGTTGATCGCGCTGATTCTGGCGCTGCGCTCTTTTGGGCGCGAGCGTCTCGTCGGGGCGAAAAAGAACTGAGGCGGGCTGACGCGGAAATTATGGCGCGGCGGCGGCGCCTTTGAGGGACTCGAGATAGCTGATGAGATCGGAAAACTCCGAGAGCGAGAGGACGGACTGGAGGCCCTCGGGCATCAGCGAGACGTTGCTCTCTTCGCGCTTGGCGATCTGGGGTTTTGGCAGGTGATGCTGGCCCCCG
>JANXLP010000324.1 GCA_025355125.1 Opitutaceae bacterium
AATCGGCGACGTAAACATTGCCCGCGGTATCAACCGCCACGGCGTAGGGCCCGTTGAAGCGAGCCGTGCCGCCGGGTCCGTCGGTGATGCCGGTCTGGCCGGCGACGCCCGCGAGCGTCGAGACCGCGCCACTGGGCGTGATTTTGCGGATGCTACTGTTGTTGGTGTCGGCCACGTAGAGATTGCCCACGCTGTCCGCCGCGATGCCCTGGGGCGCGTTGAAACGGGCGGCGGCGCCCACGCCGTCGGCACTGCCGGCGACACCGGAGACACCGGCAAACGTGGTCACCGTGCCGTTGGCCGTGATCTTCCGGATGGAAGTATTCCCGGCGTCGGCGATGTAGATATTGCCAAGGCCGTCGACGGCCACGCCCGTGGGGCCGTTGAAACGCGCCGCGCCACCCACACCGTCCGCATTGCCGGAAATACCGGCGGCGCCCGCGAGGGTCGTCACCTGGCCGGCGGGGCTCATTTTACGGATCGTGTGGTTGTTGTGATCGGCGATGAAAAAATTACCCGCGCTGTCGAACGCGACACCGGCGGGATAGGCGAAGAGGGCCTCGCCCCCAAAACCATCCGCGATGCCCTGCAGGCCGGTCGCTCCGGCGAGGGTTGTCACCGTGCCGGCCGCACTCACGGTCCGCAGCGTGTGATTGCCCGTGTCGGCGACGTAAACGGTGCCCGCCGCGGTGACGGTGATGCCCGCGGGATAAAAGAATTTCGCCGTCGTGCCGGTGCCGTCGCTGCGACCCACCGAGCCGGGCGAGCCCGCGAGCGTGGAGACGCTGCCCGCCGCCGTGATCTTGCGGACGGTCTGGTTGGAAGTATCGATCGCGTAAACATTGCCCGCGCCGTCCACCGCCACCGAGGAGGGATGATCAAATCGCGCCGCGCTGCCCTGCCCGTCGGTGATGCCCGAGAGACCGCCGCTGCCGGCTAGGGTCGCCACACTGCCGCCGGCGGTGATCTTGCGGATCGTGCTGTTGCCGTGGTCGGCGACGTAGATGTTACCCGCCGTATCGTTCGCGAGACCGAACGGAAAATTGAATCGCGCCGAGGCGCCCGTGCCGTCGGTGGTGCCGTTCACGGTGGCCACACCGGCCAACGTCGTGACGACGCCGCCCGGCGTGATTTTGCGAATCGTGCTGTTGTTGGTATCGGCGACGTAGATCGTGCCAGCCGCGTCCACCGCGATGCCCTGCGGGTAGCTGAACCGGGCCGCACTGCCGATGCCGTCGAGGCTGCCCTTGACGCCCACCGTGCCGGCCACGGTCGTCGTGACGCCGGCCGGGGTGATCTTACGGATGTTATGATTGCCGATGTCGGTCACGTAAACGTTGCCCGTCGCATCGACGGCCACGGCGAACGGGTAGACGAAGCGCGCATCCGTGCCCGTGCCATCTGCGCTGCCCACCTGCCCGGAAGCTCCGGCGAGCGTGGTGACGACGCCGCCGGCGGTGACCTTGCGGACGGTGTGATCGCCGCCATCCGCCAGATAGATCGTGCCGGCTGCATCCACCGCGACGCCGGTGGGATTCATGAGTCGCGCGTTATTGCCCGTGCCATCGAAGTGATCGAGCGCGATCGCATTTCCGACGAAGGCGTTGAAGACGTAAGCATCGGCGCGCGCAGCCGTCGGGGAAATGAAAGCCATCGCCGCCGCCGCCACAATCCCGAGGCCTCCGCCTCGGCGAAAAATCTCTGAGGTTTTTACCAACACAGTTTTCAGCGCGTTTATTTTTTTCATAGTGGGTCCCATAAGTGAGAACTTAGAGACCGCCGCGCCCGCGGAGTTGCTGGGGTGTAAGCCTACCCCTTCGGCGGATCAGCGCGTGGACTCGTGAGCCGCAGTGTCGGCAACGTCGCTCGTAATCTTCCCGTAGTCCAAACGCACCAACCGGTCTGCGCAGGAGAAATACCGGTCGTCGTGCGTGATCACGAGCACGGCCTTGTTGCGCGAACGCAGTTCGGGGAGGAGCTGCGTGTAGAACACGTCCTTGAAGAGCGGGTCCTGATCGGAGGCCCACTCGTCGAAGAGATAGAAGGGCCGGTCTTCCAAATAGGCACAGAGGAGCGCGAGCCGCTTGCGTTGGCCCTGAGAAAGCTGCGTCGTGGAGAAAACGCCGTCCTTGATGGAAACCTTGTGGTCGAGATGGAGCCGCTTGAGGTAGTCGCCGGCGCGTCCGTCGTTGTCGGTGAGCGCGGCGCCCGTGATGCGATCAAACAGAAAATAATCCGAAAAAACCGTGGAGAAACACTGCCGGTAATCGTCGCGATTCCGGTCGTCGATCGCTCGGCCGTTGAGCCGGATCTCGCCACCTGCGGGCGGATATAGGCCGGCGATGACCTTCGCGAGCGACGACTTGCCGCTGCCGTTGCCGCCGACGAGAAAAACCAGTTCACCCGGCCGGAAAACCAGATTGATCGGCCCCAGCACGAAGTGATCATCCTCGCGCTCCCGGTAATAGTGATGTGTCACATTTACCAACTCGAGACTCAAGAGCGGCTCGTTGGCCCCGACGGCGGCATCATCCGGTCGATTGCCATCGGAGTGGGCGGAGAGCGCGAGACCGAGCTCCTCCACCTTGCGCAGGGAAACATTGGCCCGGCTGAAAACCGAGAGACTGCCGAGCAATCCCGCGAGCGGCCCCATGAGATAGAGCGTGGCGATGATGTAGCCCGTCAGCGTCTGCGGCGTGATGTTCTCGATCTGCGGCAGGAGAAAAAGAATCAGCCCGATCACCATGAGGAAGAGCAGCTGGTTCCAGTTTTGCGCGATGATGAAACGCAGCTCGGCCGCGACGTTGTGCTTTTGGCAGACGGCCGCCGCCGTCGCCACGTCCTGCTCCAGAAAGGCCGAGCGGCGCACGCGATGCAGTTTGAGTTCCTTGATTCCCTCCGTGAGCGCGCGGAAGTGGCGGAAGAGACGGTCCTGTCCCTCGCGGGCCGCCGTCAGGTGGCCGAAACCGCTGCGGATCATCAACCGGTAGCTAAACGCGCCGATCACCGCAAACGCCGCCATCGCCAGCAACACGGGCAACGACAGCCACGCGAGGTAAACGGCGCCGCCGAGGAGCACCGCGAAGTTCACCGCAAAAATCGGAATGCTGAGCGTGGCCTGCGTGATCTCCAAAATATCCTCGGTGAGCGCCACCATGAGCTTCGGCGTGCCGAGTTCCTCCAACTGGCGCAGCGGCACCGCGAGGATCTTGCGCACAAGATCCTGACGCAGGCGCGCCGTCGTCGCCTGCGAGAAATGCGAGAGCGTGATCTGGGCGAGCGCGTTGGTCAGAATCCGGCCCAGCCCCAGCGCGGCAAACGCCACGATCAGCATCAGGCTCGGATCGCCGTGGTGGTTGAGCGCGGAATTGATCATCGCGATCAGACCGGCGTTGCAGGCGCCGCTGAGGAGCGCCGCGATGGAAGTCCAGATCACCATCGCGGGCGAGTAGCGGACCAGAAAACGCAAAAGAGTCATAGGATGATAAAGTCCGTCCCCTACAGCGAAGCGTCCGCAATGCGGTCGCCCCGTGGAAGGAAAACACGGACCCGCAGTATAGCGATGGGGCCGCGCGCTCAAAGTGGGTATGCACCCCGGTAGGTTTACACCCCACAAAATCTGCGCGTTCATGGCTGTCGGAGAGGACGATGAGATCATGTGTCCCTCTTTCTGCGCACGCCACCCCGAGCGATTTTTCGGCCGAGGGCCGGGCTGCGCGCTCAGCGCGAGAAGCGGTCGCGCCCCCCCGCACCGCACTGCCCGTGGCGATTCTCGGCGTGTCCTTCGATCCGATGACCCTCACCACCGCAGCCGACCGCATCGAGGCCATGATCGAGGCGCGCGCGCCGCACTACGTGGTCACACCGAACGTCGATTTTTTGGTGCAATCCCAGCACGACGCCGAGCTCCACCAAATCCTCGTCAACGCCGATCTCGTGCTCTGCGACGGCAAGCCGCTCGTGTGGGCCTCCCAGTGGCTGGGCAACGCCCTCCCCGGACGTGTGGCCGGTTCCGATTTGGTCCCGGTGCTGTTGCAGCGCGCCGCCCAGCGCGGTTGGAAAATCTTTTTACTCGGCGGCGCGGAGGGTGTCGGCGCCGAGGCCGCGCGGCGCATCGCGCTGGCGCATCCGGTGCTCCCGACCGTCGCCCACTACTCGCCACCACACCGCCCGCTGGCCGCGATGAACCACGCCGAAATCATCGAGCGCGTGCGCGCCGCCGCGCCCGACATCGTGCTCGTCTGCTTCGGCTGCCCCAAGCAGGAGAAATGGATCTTTCAAAATTATCGCGCCGCCGGAGTCCCCGTGATGATCGGCGCCGGCGGCACCGTTGATTTTCTCGCCGGCCGCCTGAAACGCGCGCCGCAATGGATGCGCCGCACCGGCACGGAAAGTGTCTTCCGGCTGTGGCAGGAACCGCGGCGCCTGTTCAAACGCTACGCCGGTGATCTGATCGCTTTTGTCCCCGCCCTCTTGGCGCAGCTCTGGCACCAGCCCTGGCGGTCGCGGGCCGAAGGCACGCGGGGCGCCTCGGCCACCGCCATGGCCTACGGGATCAAGGTGCA
>JANXLP010000329.1 GCA_025355125.1 Opitutaceae bacterium
ACGGTGACGGCCGGCTCGACGCCATCTTCGTCAGCCCTCAAGGGAATCTCGCCCCCACCGTGATACTTAACACCGGCAACGACGCCTCCGGCGTGCCGCAATTCGCGGTCACGATCTACGCCGGAGTCTATTCCGGTCTCCGTAGCCTCGCGGTCGGCGACCTCAATGGCGACGGCCGTCCGGACTTCATCGCCGGCAATGCCTACGGCAATATTTACGTGTATCTGAATAACGGTAGCGGCGCCTTCACTGTCGCCCAAACGACGACCCTGATGCCCAACGTCGGCGGTTCGACCGGACCCGGCGTCATCGCGGACCTGAACGGCGACGGCAAGGCCGACTACGTCGTGACCAGCAATCAGACCGGCGCGATCAATATCTTCTTCGGCAACGGCGACGGCACGCTCCAGGCGCCCGTCGTGATCCCGGCGTCCACGACCTCGATGGCCGTCGCGGATCTGAACGCCGACGGGAAGCCAGATCTCCTTACCGTCGCAAACAGCAGCCCCAACCAACTGCTGGTCTATTTGAACACCGGCAGTGGATCGTTTGGCCCACCCGCCGCGTATTCGACCGGCGGCAGCGCTTTCAACGGCTGGACCTCCGTGACGACGGCCGACCTCAACGGCGACGGTAAACTGGACGTCGTGGCCGCCAACTCTGGCAGCAACAACGTCGCCATGTTCGAAGGCAACGGCACCGGGACGTTCGGCACCCCCACGTTCTTCGCGGTCAACATGGGGCCCTTCGATGTCTCGGTCGGCGATTTCAACCGCGACGGGAAGCCCGACATCGCGACCGCCGGCCAAAATGACCTCACCTACGGCGTGCTGCTGAACACCACGGTGCCGGCCCTGCCCACGCAGAACCTGACGATCCTCGGCGGCTCCGGCAATCCCGGGGACATCGCGGCCAACGTCGAATATTACAATCCCCTCACGGGTCTCTGGCAGCCAGCCTACTTGACGAGTTACGCGGCCTATGGGCACCCCGTCACGCACCCTTGGGGCAACATCGCCGGCACCAACCGCTGGATCAATTACCGCACCAACGGCGGTTCCGATCCGGCCGCCAGTGAGTCGAATACCCTGTGGTATCTTTACCGCGTGCGTTTCACCGTCCCCTCGGACGCGGTGGACCCCAAAATGACCTTCTCGCTCAAGGCCGATAACCGCGCCCAAGTCGCGATCAACGGCGTCAACGCCGGCCCCATGGTCGTCGGCGAAGCCGATCAGTTGAACGCCGACGCGATCTTCTCCCGCAATGTGCTGCCCGGTGTGAACACCATCACGCTCAACGTGGGTGACGAAGGCGGGTTGAACGGCTTCAACTTCCGCATCGACCTGAGCATGAAGTCGAGTGCGCCGCTTGAGATCGTGCCGGTCAAAGCCGACGCCACGCCGCCCGTCATCACCGCACCCGCCGACATCGTCGCCGAGGCCACCGGCGCGGGCGGCCGCACCGTCACCTTCGCCGCCACCGCGATCGACGCGGTCGATGGTCCGGTGAATGTCGTGGCAGTCCCACGCTCGGGCAGCCTGTTCGCCCTCGGCACCTCGCCGGTCGGCCTGTCCGCCGCCGATGCCGCCGGCAACACGGCCGAAGCGTCCTTCCTGGTCACCGTGCGTGATACCCTCGCCCCGGTCGTCACCGCTCCCGCCAGCTTCGCCAATGAGGCGACCGCCGCCACCGGTGCCGTCGTCACCTATCCACCCGCGACCGCCACCGATGCCGTCGGGGTCGCGTCGCTCACCTACAGCCAAAACTCCGGCACCCTGTTCCCACTCGGCGCGACCGCAGTCACCGCCATCGCCAAGGACGCCGCCGGCAACACCGGCACCGGCGCGTTCACCGTCACCGTCCGGGATACGACGCCCCCCGCGCTCACGCTGCCCGCCAGCCAGACGCGCGAAGCGACGAGCGCCAGCGGCGCCGTGGCGACCTTCACTGCGTCCGCGACCGATCTGGTCGGCGTCACCTCGCTCACCTACGGCGCCGCGTCCGGTTCGACCTTCCCGCTCGGCACCACCACGGTGACGGTCACCGCCAAAGATGCCGCCGGCAACACGACCACCGGTTCGTTCACGGTCACCGTCGTCGATACCACCGCCCCCGCGCTCACGCTGCCCGCCAGCCAGACCCGCGAAGCGACGAGCGCCGGCGGCGCCACGGCGACCTTCACCGCGTCCGCGACCGATCTGGTCGGCGTCACCTCGCTCACCTACGGCGCCGCGTCGGGTTCGACCTTCCCGCTCGGCACCACCACGGTGACGGTCACCGCCAAAGATGCCGCCGGTAACACGACCACCGGTTCGTTCACGGTCACCGTCGTCGATACCACCGCCCCCGCGCTGGCCAGTGTCACGCCCTCCAGCGCCACGCTCTGGCCACCGAACCACCAGATGGTCGCCATCCGCGTCACCGCCGATGCGACCGACGCCGTCGGCCTGGCCTCCCTGAAAATTATCCGCGTCACCAGCAACGAGCCCGACAACGGCCTCGGCGATGGCGACACGGCCGGCGACATCGAGATCACCGGTAACCTCACCGTAAACCTCCGGGCCGAACGCAGCGGCAAGGGCGAAGGCCGCATCTACACCCTCACCGTCGAAGCCCGCGACGCCGCCGGCAACGCGACCACCAAGACCTGCACGGTTTCGGTGCCCAAGAGCCAGGGTAAGAACTGATCTGATCGCGTCATAATTCACAGAGCCCGCCGACCACGGCGGGCTCTTTTTTTGCCTCACCGAAACCGCGCCGTCGGCACGCCTCGTCCGGCCTATGGCGTCAGTATTTTTTGGGGTGCCATCGCGCCTGCGCTCCGTTTCCTCTGCGCTGTCACGCCATTCCGCCCCGCCCTGATCCTCGCCCTTGCCCTTGCCATCTTGCTGGCCCCCGTCCTCCTCGCCACCAGCGTCGTCGCCCCCACCTTCCCCGAACTCGTCGCCGAATCGTCGATCATCGCGCGCGTCGAAGTCACCGCCATCCGCCCCGCCTGGGTCGAGACCTCGCAGGGCCGCGTCATCAAAACCTTCGTCACCTTCCGCATCCTCCGCGTCCTCAAAAACACCGCCGCTTCGCCCGCTCCCGCCGAACTCACCCTCCCCTTCCTCGGCGGCGAACTTGATGGCGAGGGTATGCGCGTCCAAGGCATGCCCCGCTTCACCGTCGGCCAGACCGACATCCTCTTCATCTCCGATGCCACCGGCGCCCACTTCAGCCCGCTCGTCGGCCTCATGCACGGACGTTACCGCGTGCTCACCGATCCCGCCACCGCCCGCACCTACCTCGCCCGCAACGACGGCACGCCCCTTGAAAACGAAGCCGACGTCCAGCTCCCCCAGTCCGCCACCTCTCCCGCCAACCGCCTCAAATCCATCGCCCGCGCCCTCAGCCCCGAAGCCTTCGAAACCCGCATCTCCACCGAGTCCGCCCGCGCCGCCGCCCTCCCCTAAGGCCGCCCTCTCTGGATCGGGCTCTCTGCTCTCAACTCTCAGCTCTCAACTGCTTCTCCCCGCCCCATGTCCCGCCCGCTCCCTTTTCTCCGCCTCTGCCTCGCGTTCGCTGTCGCGGCCTACGCCCTCACCGCCCGCGCCTACAACCTCGACACGGATCGCTGGAAGACGACCCCCGTCACCATGCAGCTCCAGCTCGGCACCACCCCGGTCAGCCTGATCGACGGTAACACCACCTGGGGTGCCGTCGCCGAGGACGCCCTCGCCACCTGGAACGCCGTCCTCACCAATTTCAAATTCAACGTGGTCCGCGATTCCACCGCTGTCCAAGTCCGCGGCAATCGCATCAACAACGTCTTCTTTTCTCCCACCATCTACGCCGACGCCTTCGATAGCCGCACCCTCGCCGTCACCCTCATCAGCACCACCTCCACCAACGGTGTTTCCAACGGCTACGTCGAGGCCGACGTCCTCTTCAATAGCGCCAAAAGCTGGAACTCCTATCGCGGC
Source organism: Opitutaceae bacterium (assembly GCA_025355125.1). GTDB lineage: Bacteria > Verrucomicrobiota > Verrucomicrobiia > Opitutales > Opitutaceae > Tous-C4FEB. The sequence continues at coordinate 3,966 of JANXLP010000329.1, forward strand.
AACCTCCGCTTCAACGGCAGCACCACGATCAACGATTTTCGCCGCGTCGCCATCCACGAATTCGGCCACGCCCTCGGCCTCGATCACCCCGACGACATTGGCCAGTCCCTCACCGCCGTGATGAACGCCACCATCTGCAACACCGACACCGTCGCCGCCGACGACATCGCCGGCGCCCGCGCCATCTATGATGGCGGCACCACCTTCACCGCTCCCGCGATCACCACTCAGCCCATCCGCCAGACCGTCGCCGCCGGCGCCTCCGTCTCGTTCTCCGTCACCGCCGCCGGCACAGCGCCCCTCGCTTACCAGTGGAGAAAAGACGGCACCAACATCTCCGGCGCGACCGCCTCCACCTACACCATCGCGAGCCCCGCCACTGGCGACGCCGGCAGCTATACCGTCACCATCACCAACTCCGCCGGTTCCATCACCAGCACCGCCGCCACGCTCACTGTCACCGCCGCACCGACCGGCCCCGCCAGCCGCCTCAGCAATCTCTCCGTCCTCACCACCCTCGCGGCCCGCCAGAGCGTCACCGTCGGCTTCACCATGTCCGGCGGCTCCAAGCAGATCCTCGCGCGCGCCGTCGGCCCCGGTCTCGCCAGTCTCGGCGTGGGGGGCGCCCTGCCCGATCCCGAACTCACCCTTTACGACTCCACCTCCACCGAAATCGCCTACCGCGACGATTACCGCAACACCATCGACACCGCCGCCACCGCCGCGATCACCGCCGTCGGCGCCTTCCCGCTGCCCACGGTCAGTCTCGACGCCGCCCTCGTCCGCTCGATCAGCGGCGGCTCCAGCGCCAAAGTTGCCGGCTCCTCCGCCGCACTCAGCCCCTCAACCAACGCCGGCGTGGTCATTGTCGAAGTTTACGATGCCGGCACGGGCAACTCGCCCCGCCTCACCAATCTCTCCGCCCTCAATTTCGTCGGCACGGGCGGCAACATCCTCACCGCCGGCTTCACCCTACGCGGCACCGGCACCAAGCGCCTGCTCATCCGCGCCGTCGGGCCCGGCCTCACCGCCCTCGGCGTTGGCGGCGTGCTCCTCAACCCCCAACTCGAAGTTTACGCCGGCCAGACAAAACTCACCAGCAACGATGACTGGAGTTCCACGCTCGCCAGCACGTTCGCCTCCGTCGGCGCCTTCGGCCTCACCGTCGGCTCCAGAGATGCGGCCCTCATCGTCGACCTTTCCGCGAGCGATTCCGGCACCGGTTACAGCGTGCAAGTCAGCGGGGTGAACAACACCACCGGCAACGCCATCATCGAAGTTTACGAACTCCCCTGATCAGCGACAGGAGGAGTAAGTTGTAAGAAGAGTAAGCTCTCAGCTTTTCCCTTACTCCTCTTATCGCTTACTCCTCTTCCCCCTTCGGCACGCCGCCGCCCGCGCTCCCGCGCGCCGGGCGGCTTTTTTTGCGCACTAAAATCCGCCACCTCACCATCTCCGCTCGCCGCTCGTCCGAATTCCTCCGCGTTCCTCATTCCGTGTTTTCCGTGTGTTCCGTGGGCCCCTCCCCTCCGCCGCGCCCACCTTACGCAGGACCGCGTATCGCGCGTTTTCCACCTACGTGGTATTTTGCACCCGCTTCCGCGCACAAAAACACATGATCACCACCCGCTCCTCGCTGTTCACCCGCCTCCTCCATCGGAGTGCCGCGTTCCTCGCCGCCCTCCTCGTCACCGCCGTCGTCGCCCCCCACGCGCACGCCCTCACCACCGCGTCGCTCACCCCCGCCGCTCTCGCCGGCCGCACCCTCACCTTCACCATCACGCAGGGCACCGCCCCCTTCGAGACCTCCGGCACCTTCGACGTCGTCTTCGCCACTGCGACCACCTACTCCATCCCGGTCTCTTCCGGCAACGCCTCCTTCCGCTCCGGCACCTACACTGTCAGCTCCGCCGGTGGCATCACCGACATCGTTTTCAACGGCTACATCGTCAACAACGCCACCGTCTCCGCCAGCATCATCACCAACACCAGCGACATCCGCTCCCAGTTCGAGATGTATAGCGCCGGCCCGTTCAACAAAAACGGCGTCGTCTCCTTCAGCTCCGGCTCCGGCACCTCCGGCGCCCCCGTGGTCACCAGCGCGACCACCGCCACGGCCACTGTCGGCTCCGCCTTTTCCTACGAGATCGCCGCCACCCCCGCCGCCACCGCCTACGTCAATTCCGGCGGCAGCGCCCCCATCGCGATCAGCCAGACCGGCCTCGTCTCCGGCACCTTCACCGCCGCCGGCACCTTCACGTTCTCCTTCACCGCCACCAACGCCTCCGGCTCCAGCGCGGTCACCACCGTCACCGTGACCGTCACCGGCAGCGCCGGCGCCGTCCCCGTCATCACCAGCGCCACCACCGCGACTTCCAACGTCGGCGCCTCCTTCATCTACCAGATCACCGGCACCAACTCGCCCAACGCCTACGCCGCCACCAGCCTCGCCCCCGGCCTTTCCATCAACGGCACCACCGGCCTCATCACCGGCTCCCCCTCCGTCGCCGGCACCTACCAGATCAACATCACCGCCATCAACTCCGCCGGCAGCACCACCGGCCGCCTCACCCTCACCGTCTCCGGCACCCCCGCTCCTTCGATCACCAGCTCCGCCTCATTGACCGGCACCGTCGGCGTCCCCTTCACCTACCAGATCACCGCCCTCTTCACCCCCACGAGCTACCGCGTCCTCGCTCCTCCCTCCTTCCTCACCTTCAACGGCACCACCGGCGTCCTCACCGGCACCCCCACCACCGCCGGCACCTACGCCTTCACCGTCGGCGCCACCAACGCCAGCGGCACCGGCAACCGCAACGTCACCCTCACCGTCGCCCCCAGCGCCGCCACCGTCACCAACGCCCCCTACAACCTCACCGGCTACCGCAATCGCACCGGCCAGACGTTCCAGTTCACTGTCATCGGAGCCAACTCCGGCGGCGTCTGGGGCACCGATGTTTATACCGATGATTCCAACATCGCCGCCGCCGCCGTCCACGCCGGCGTCCTGAAGATCGCCGAGACCAAGACCATCACCGTCACCATCCTCACCGGCCAGAGCAGCTACCCCGCCAGCACCCGCAACGGCATCACCACCGGCAACTGGGGCTCCTGGCCCGGCAGCTACTCCTTCGCCGGCGCCGGCGCCGTCTCCACCGGCGATGCCGCCACGGCCGTGCCCGCCACCGCCCCCGGCTTCGTCGCCTCCACCACCACCCTCGGCGTCGGCCGCCGCCTTGTCTGCCCCGTCACCGTCCGCGGCGGCGGCACTTACTCCTACCGCTGGTATCGCAACGGCACCCTCATCCCCGGTGCCACCGCCAACCCCTACACCGTCGAGAGCGCCACCGCCGCCGACTCCGGCACCTACGCCGCCGATGTCACCAACGCCCTCGGCACCGCCCGCATCGAGGCCGGCAGCTTCACCATCGCCGCCAGCGGCGCCCCCGTGTTCAGCCTCCAGCCGTTCGACAAAGTCGTCGCCCCCGGCGGCATCTTTGCCCTCGCCGCCGATGCTTCCGGCACCGGCAACACCTTCCAATGGCTCCGCAACGGCGTCGCCCTCTCCGGTGAAAACGGCCCCATCCTCCTCCGCCAAAACGTCAACTCCGGCGACGCCGGCACCTACGCCCTCAACGTGACCAACGCCTCCGGCACCATCACCAGCAGCAACGCCACCGTCACGCTCAACGCCAACGCCGCCGTCATCGCCAACATCTCCGTGCGCACCGCCACGACCGCCGGCCAGATCATCACCCCTGGCTTCACCATCGCCGGCTCCGGCAAGAAACGCCTCCTCATCCGCGCCGTCGGCCCCGGACTCGTCCCCTTCGGCCTCACCGCCGCCGAGATTATGGCCGACCCCAAGCTCACCGTCTTCGAAGGCGCCACCGCCATCACCGGCCTCGATAACAACGATTGGAGCTCCTCCCTCGCCACCACCTTCGCCGCGGTCGGCGCCTTCGGTCTTCCCGCCGGCAGCAAGGACGCCGCCCTCGTCGTTGAGCTCGACGCCTCCGCCAGCGGCCGCGGTTATAGCGTCCAGGTCACCGGCAACGCCAACACCGCCGGCGTCGTCCTCGTCGAGGTTTACGACCTCGGCAACACGAGCGGCGCCTCGAAGCTCACCAACGTTTCCTTCCTCAGCAAAGCCGACACCGGCGCCGGCACCCTCATCCTCGGCATCAGCCTCCGCGGCGAAGGCCAGCGCACGCTCCTCGTCCGCGGCGTGGGTCCGAAACTCGCCGCCTTCGGCGTCGGCGGTCTGCTCAACGACCCCAAGCTCCAGATCTACGACAGCTCCCAACGCACCGTCATCACCAACAACGACTGGAGCGGCGCCGACTTCGTGAGCGAGCTCGTGCAAGCCACCGGCTTCGTCGGCGCCTTCGCCCTCGACAACAACAGCGCCGACTCCGCCACCCTCTCCCTCCTCCAACCCGGCGGCTACACCATCCAAGCCACCGGCAACGACGGCGGCACCGGCAACGCCCTCATCGAAGTCTACGAAGTCCCGTAATAAGCCGATAAGAAGGATAAGCCCATAAGAGGAGTAAGCCAGTTTCCCCCTTACTCCTCTTACACCTCTTAAATTTCTTACTCCTCTTACCTTCGGCCGAACGCCCTCAGCCAGCGCTCCGGTCGGATTTGCAGAAGCAACTGAGCCGCCCCGCCTCACCGCAGGGCGGCTCTTCTATTTTCCACCCCTCGCCCCGCCGCCGCACACCGCGCCCGCACCGACGTGGCGCGCGCCGACCCAGCGCGATATAAACCCAACGCACTCCGAGGTGGGCCGCGCGCTCCGCCGCGCGGCCAGTCCTACCCCTCGCCCCGCCGCCGCCCCCACCCTCCGAGTTCGTAGTCCCGGCTTCAGCCGGAATCCGCCCTCCTCCCCTCCGTCTCTCCCGCCCCCTTTCGTGTCATTCGTGTGTTTCGTGGTCACCTCTCCGTCCCCTTCTCCCTTCCGAATTCCTTCCGTGTATTCCGTGTGTTCCGTGGGCCCCTCTCCGTTTTCCGTCCTCCGCCTTTCGCGTAATTCGCGTGTTTCGCGGGCCCCTCTCCGTTCACCCCACGCCCCTCACTTCTCTATCGAAAATTTCTCCACCGTCACCTGCCGCGTAAACCGCGCCTCCTCCACCCAACCCACCACCGCCAGCCGCGCCCCGGCAGCCCAGTTCTCATCGCGCGCCACCCATTTCCCCTCGCGCACCACGTGCGGTGCCGCCACCTCCGCCTTCATCCACTGCACCGCCACCGTCCCCACTCGCGCCGAAGCCCCCATATTGCTACCCCGCACCCGCACCACATCACCGCCCATGCGGTGAATCACTGCCAGGTCCGCCAACTGCCAGTTCCGCATCATCCGCATCTGCCAGGAAGTCGTGCTAAAAATCTCTCCCGGAAACATCGCCCTCGTCTCCACCCAGCGCACCTCCAGCCCGCGATCCTTCCGCTCCACGTGCGCCAATCGCCTGCCCACGCCCGCCCGCGCGCTCCATCCGCCCGCTACCAGTGGCTCCTCCCGCCGCACCTCCGCACGTAGCAGCGAAAAGCGCATGTCCGCCGTATAGTCCGCCGGCTCCCGCCCCAGCCGCTCAATCACCGAGCGCGGCAGCGTCGCCGGCATCGTAAAATACCGCCCCTCTTCCGTCCGCAGAGTGCGCACGCGATACTGCCCCCCAGGGGCGCGTCGCCTCTCCTGCACACTCTGCTCCGCCAGCCACCGCTCGGTTTCCGCATCTGGCGACGCCGGCATAATCCCTAGCGCCGCACGCAGGTCGCCCATCGTGGCACTCACCCAGCTCTTGTCCCCCGCCGTCAGCCCGCCCGGCCAACGCCACGTCTGCCTCCCATCCACGACCGAAACCATCCTGTCCGCCGGCACTCCCTTCACACTCAGCTCCACGTTCAACTGCCCGCGACCGCTCTTGCTCAACGCCGCACTGACGCGCGCGCCCCACGCCCGCTCCCACGCCAGCGTCGTGCCCGCCGCACGCTCCGCGTTTTCGTCCCACAACGACTTATCCTCCACCCGCGAGTATTTCATCGCCACCACCGCGATCACCGCCGTCGCCAGCACCAAGCCCGCCGCCGCCGCCCCCGCACCCAAAGAAGCCACATGCCTCCGCCACCGGTAGTGCGCCGCGGTCGCCCCCAACGTGCCCACCACCACCGCCGCATACGCCATCGCGATGCCAAACTCAGCCGGCGGCGACCCCATCCCCGTCCACGTCAGCACCGTGCTCACCCACGCCCCACCCATGATTCCCACTCCAACACCGACGATCGACCATAGAAAAAATCTCCCCAGCGAATCCGTCAGCGCCGCCATCATCATCGCCGGCGCCACGATCAGCAGTTGCCACCCCAGCGTTTCCCCCACCGCCCACACCATCTGCTCCGCGCCATAGCCGCAATACAACCACCACGGCAGCCACACCACCACCGGGAAAATCCCAAACAACAGCACCGCCCCCGTCACCTTCGCCGCCAATAATCGCCAGGCCGACACCGGCCGCGTCATCCATGCCGCCCGCGTGCCGATC
>JANXLP010000554.1 GCA_025355125.1 Opitutaceae bacterium
CACCACCTACAACCGCGAATGGCGCCTCGAAAAACTCCGCTACAAAAGCCCCCTCGAAGCCCGCCGCGCTTACCAACCCTCCAACCTTTTAGCCGCCTAATTAACCTTTGTCTTGTGTCCAGACAACCGGTGCCGATTCAGTGCCCACTAACGATAACCGTGTATCAGTGAAGTCAGCGGGACGCATTCTAGGCGGGCCACGCAATGTCATTGCGGTGACAACACCAGTTAATTCCACCGATTCAAGAAGCCATGATAACCTTCTTTATCGCCGCAGTGCTTTTCGTAATGTGCTCGGTATTAGCCTTCATCAATCCGGAAATCCGTGTTATCTCCGGCCTCGTCGCGTTTGGGTGTGGGGCGTTTGTTTATCTTCGCATCGCGGCCTTTCTGAGGATTATTGTTTTATCGAAACAGCCAAGCGAACTATCCTACCTAATAGCAGCGAGCCCGTTTGCGTATTTCATCGTGGTCCTAGCTTGGCAGCACTTTAAACGATCGAATTCCGAACACCGATGAGCGCCGGATAGGAAGAAGTCACAGCCGTTACTCGGCAGCGGACCTTCTTTGATCTGCCATCCGTCCGTTAATACCAAATAGCGCCCCAGTGAAGGGACGGGCGTAGGTTCGTGGTGAAGATCAGGCGTCGAGATGATGTTAGTTGCTACCAAGTTCTCGCCCGATCTGCTTAGGACGCTGTCGAAGTTCAATTTCCAATCGCGCCTCGTCGCGGCGCTGTGCCTCTCTTAATCCGAATGTTAATAGATACATCGCCGGTGAACTTCCGAGGTCATCCGCCGCATCCAGTATTCGCTTTAAATTCGGGTCGTTGTCGTCGAGTTCGATAGTGATTATCATAGGTCGAAATTTTGGATTTATCATAGCCGGTTTGCGATCCAGGAAAGTTAAGCAGCGATCAGCGGCACAAGCCGGGCCAGGGTGGCGGCGTATCCGTCAAGCTCATCGCGCATCGCCAGGGCGTCGCATTTCTTGCGACGGAGGCCGGCCCGCACCTTACGGGCAACGAAGTAGCGGCGTTCTTTGCGCCACAGGCTGACGGCCTCGACTGGTCCGCCGGGGAATTTCTCTTCGTGGTTGCTCATGCATCCGAGGTCACGGAGGACTCCGCTGAGTTGGTTGCAGACGAGAACGGCGTCGGCGTGGGTGATTTCGATTTTCTGTTTCATGGTGGTTTATGGTTTTGTGCGCTTCCCTCCCACGCGCCCGTTGTGGCGGCGAAAGTTTAGCTGGAAACCAAGATCAGCATGACCGTGAGGGCGGAAGCCAAGCCGAGAAACACGCGCTCGGAAATTAGATTACTCGACATCCGAATCCATTATATCTATATGATAAGCAACAGTTATCAACAAACCCGACCACGACGGCCGATGCCGATATGTGGACACAAAAACGCGGCCCCCGCTCGCCAAAACGAGGGCCGCGATCCATGAAGACCCATCCCGACGTGAACCCCTTTCGGTCGTCGGGATGGGAAATTTAACGAAGGCCAACGCGCGCACGTAGCGCACCGGAAAGAATGCCGCGCCAAAGGCCCGCCGCGCCACCGGCGGCCGCACCCCGCGTGACGTTCCACCCGGTGAGGATGTTTGAACCGATGCCCGCGCTGGCTGATTTACCCGCGAGGCGGCCAATCCCATAAAGGCCCCCTGCAACACCGGCACCCACGGCGGCGGTCTTCACGGCGGCACCTGCAACGCCGTCGTCTTCCTCGTCACCGCCATTGTCCACGACAACACGGCTGAAACGCTTTTCCCGACTCTTCGCGAGCGCACGGGTGGAACCCATCGCAATTGCCTCCGCGCTCTTGCCGGGGCCGTCGATCTGCTTTTCCGCAATGTCCGCGGCCACACCGAGCGCCACCTCGTTCAAGCGGTCACTGGAAAACGCCATGGGGCCATGCGCACCGCCGCGTGATTTGAAAATATGCTCCGGCTGCAAAGTGCCGTTTTCGATAAGCTGCGCCGCTCGCTCAACTGCGATTTTCATCCGGGCGGCGAGTGTTTCGACTGTGTGGGTCTCGCGACTGCCGGCACGGATGGGGCGGGCGTGGCGGTCAACCTGCTCGGTGAGGTTTTCGGCGAGGGCCGCGCGTTTCTTTTCGTCGCGGAGGAATGGTTTGGGTTGGTTGGTTTTCATAGATGGAAGGGGACGGGAAAAGAGAGTGGAGATTGTCAGACCGGCCTCGGCACCGGGACGGATGCCGGACGCATTGCGTGCGATCCGGTAGCCGACGTAGCCGCCGACACCGGCACCGGCCAAAGACTTCGCCAGGCGAGCCAAGACCGCGCGCGTTGCAGGGGAATTTTTGACGTTGTCCCACGTGTTGGACGCGGCCCCGACATAGGGCAGGTCACGGACATTTGCGTCCGGAAGATTTTCCCGGGTGGCCCGGATAACACGCTCAACCGACGCCTCGTCCCGGCGGGCAAAGTTCACCGAGCGCCGCTTGTCCGCGAAAAAGCCGGTGGGGTTCGCGGCGGGGGAATTTACCAGGTCAACGCCGAGCAGTTCACTAATGCGGGCGAGGCCGGCGGGTGCGTCTTTATGGGAAACGAAAGAAGCACTGAGACCGACCGATTCCGGCATCCACTCAGCGACTTCGAGGAGTTGTTGCGTGCTCGGGTGCGAGGCCATCAGCACCCAATCCGCGATCACCTTTTCCCCATCGTCGCTCAATCGGAAATTTTCCAGGAAGCCGCACACGCCGGCTGCGCCGACCTCGTGTCCCGTCTTGGCTGGCACTTTTCCCTTGGCCTGCGCAGCGGTGAGGAGTTGCGCCAAGGTGGTAGCGTCAACGGTCAGGTCGTGACCGCGAGCGTGGCCGATTGTCATGATGCTGACGCCCCGGATTGTGGCGGAAGATTTAAGAGGCCATACATCTTCACGACGAAGCCGCCGACATCCGCGCCCTATTTTCTCTCACGCAAGAGACAGACCGAAGATGTGCCGCGATTCGTTTGAAAAACGCTCTTGGTGAACCCGTAGACGAAGATTCTCTGGAAGCCCCTTGTAAGGATCTCGTCGCCCTCAAGATTGTTTTACAAAAATTGGTCGCCGCAGCTTGGCCACACGGCGATGAAAGAGAGCAGGTCGCCCGACTGTATTTGCGCCTTTATTGTGTGATGATCGAAAAACCAGAGAAGCTTCTCGCGCTCTGATTCACGGCAGGCGCAGCACCGCCTGAACCTCACCGCCCATATAAAACGCCGCACGTTTCAATTGGTCGTCGTAAACGATGAAATTGGGCACGGCGGGATGAGTGCTCCGGCCCGGGTTAAGACATAGCGTTTTGCCTACGCGGTCATGCCAACGGGTCGGCGTATGTTGGTGGCCGCAAAAGAGCACGTCCGGTTGTTGGTTCTCCAACTCCTGCCTTAAATCGAAAGACCCAAAGTCAGAGTGATCGTCGGTCGCTACGGCGGTCTCCGCCGGCGGTTCATGGTGGACCGTCAGCCAACGCAGCCCGGTTTCCGCCGGCGGCGTGAGCGGGTCTCGCCAACCGCTGACCGTGATTTCGCTTCCGGCTAAAATTTTACGGCCAACCTCGGTCGTCACGCCCATGCGACCGAGCGTAGTCATCCACAAGCGGTGATCGGCGAATCCCTCCGCCTCGTGGTTGCCGCTACAAAAAACCCATTCGCCCTTTAGAGCATCGCTCCACCCCTTCACTCGGTTAGCCTGCGCGGGGATTCGCGGCTGCCGCATGTCGATGAAGTCGCCGGAGTGAATCGCCAGATCGTAGCGCGCACCCTCACGCGCGGCCCAATCGAACCAAGGCCAGTGCGCATGGAAATCACTGAAATGGATGATCCGCATGGCCGTGGAATAAGCGCCCACGGGCCACCGCCAAGTCATCGTTCTCGATTCCGCAGTTTATCTTTACCCGGACAACAGATGTCCGCGTCGGCGGTTATGATGGGGCGCAAAACCCGCTCCCATGTTCGGCCTCATCGCATCCATTTTCGTTCTCCTCCACTTCGCCGTTGCCCGACCGCTGATGCTCGTGTGGTCGCTGCTCAGGTGGCTGGCCGGCCCCAATCCCGATCCGACGCCACGTCGCCGTGCAGTCGGGCGCCAGCCGTCCCAAAGGAGGCTCAAGTGATCACCCGCACTTCACCGGCGCTCGGTGCCGATGAGAAATTCCAATTCAACCCGCGAGACAGCCTGCTGCTTTGGACCGGCTTCAAGGCCGGTTATCTTTACGGGTGCTTCGCCGAAAACTGCCCCGAAAATCGGTGCCTGCTTTTTCGGGTCACGCCCTGGCGGGCAATCGGAGTGGAGGCCCGCATGCTCAAACCGAGCCGGGCTTCCTGGGTTTCGCTGTCCGATGAAACCTCAAGCTGGGTTCTGCAATACCTCTCAATCAACTGCATATTCGGCATCCACGAAAGCCGCGCCCGATGGACCGATGTGGTGCATCGCACCCAGAGCCTCGGCTACGCCGGCAGCAAGGATTCCGCGACGAGGAAGTCACTGCATCGGGAGCACTACTTTCGGTTTGTCGGCCTCGCTCCGTTTTTCATGCATGCCCGCCTCAATCTGAAATGCGGCGGGCTGCTTCTGCTGCGTCTCTATGGCCGTTGCCCGGAGACCGCCGATCTCTACGCTCACGATGCCGTTCTGCTCAGCCTCCTGAGTCGCCACTGGGAAGTCCGCCGCAACGAACGGGCCGACTGGGCGGAGCTGAAGCGGCGCATGCGCGGGCCCCGCATCGGCCTGCTTGAGTTCCTCGATTTCCCGACGAGACCGATGGTCCGAGACTACCTGCGCAGCTACACGGGCGAAAACTACCGGATCGCGCACTTCGGCGCGCTGCGCCGGTGGTTGAGTCAACCGGTAGCGCTAACCGCGTTCGCTCAAAAAATGGTCGTGAAGCCGCTCACGCAACGGACCCATGAGGAACCAAGAACCCCCGTTGTGGTGATTCCCAGCCACGTCCTCGAAATCTTGAGTCGCGCTCCCGAGCTACTCGGCCAGCTCCAATCTTACTCACACTCCGCTAAAATTTGGCGCTTATACTCGTTTCAAGAAGCTATTTTCGCGGCCTTGGAATTGGCCGTATATTGCAATCGACCACAGATCGCCGGCTCCGTCTCTCCCGATCAAGCCGGCTGGAAACTAGACCCCAAGAACATCACTTCCGTGGAACTTCCGCAGCTACCTTGGCCAGGAGACGAAGACCTTCAACCGCTGCGCACGCTGGGTGATTTGCTTGAAGAGGGGTCAAAAATGAGGAACTGCACCGGTAGCCTAGGGTATCTGATCGACGCCGCCAAAGGTGAGATATTCACCTACCGGTTCACCGGAGTCATCCGTGCGACCGTCGCAATCTGCGTTGGCGAACAGAGAAAATGTTTCAAAGGCCCGCTCGGCCCCGGAAACGAAGCATTTGATCCATTGATCGAACTCTACGTGCGTGATCGGTTGCGATGCGCGTTTACCCAGATCACACCGCGCCTCAGGCCCGATCTGATCTCGCGGTGGGTGGACCGAAACCGCAATTGCCCGGGTGACTAGTTAGGCCGACAATAGTCTCGGCGCTCGGGTTCGTGTCCGACTACGGTCGCGTCGTGATTTTCAAACCGCGAACCGCGTCGCCCGCTTGACCCGATGAACTCCCGGAAGCCACCCGTTCGCGTGCTTACCACCCGCCCGCCTTTGACGCGCATGCTGGCGCTCCACCGTGCGCTCCAAGCCGCCGAGCTTCCCACCGCCACGGCGCTCGCGAAGCAGTTCGAAGTATCGGAGCGCACAGTGCGACGCGATCTCGACTACATGCGGGATCAGCTTGGCCTGCCCGTCGCGTGGAACCCGAGCCGGCGCGGCTTCGAATACACAGCTGCCGTCCTCGACTTCCCGGGCCTCACCATCGACGAAGGCGAACTGTTTGCCCTGCTCGTCGCGCAGAAGACCCTCGAGGCCTACCGGGGCACCACCCTCTTCGTTAAACTTCAGCGCGCGTTTGAGCGGCTGCGCAGTTCGCTCAGCGACCAAGTCAGCTTCTCGTCCGCCGATGCTCTCGCCTCCATCTCGATCCGTCCCCTCGGCACTGCCGCAGTCGATGCAGTCGTGTTCGACGCGCTCACGCGCGCTATCGTCGCTCGCCGGGTGCTTCGCCTAAAACGCCAGCCTCTGGGCGACAGCAAGCGCGTCAGCCTTACGCTCTATCCCCTCCATTTGAGCAACGTGGATGGCGCCTGGTATCTCCTCGCCCAAGACGCCGCCACCGCCACGGTTCGGGCCTACCACGTGAGCCGAATCCTGGAGGTGGAAGCACTGGAGCACCGTTTCGAGCCGATCCCGAATTTTGACCCGGCAGAGTATTTCAAAGCCAGTTTCGGCGTGTTTACGAAGCCGGACGCTCATCTACAAACGGTCATCATCAACTTCACCGGTCTCGCGGCCGATTTGGTGCGTGAACGCGAGTGGCATCCCAGCCAAAAGCTTAAAGAACTGCCGAACGGAGGTCTCCAGCTCACCTTGGAGTTGGGCAATCTTAACGAGATCATCGGATGGATTCTGCGCTGGGGCGCAGAGGCCGAAGTGATCCAGCCCGCCGCTCTCCGCAAAATCATCGAACGAACGGCCCGACAATTGGTTCAAGCATACGTCTCGAAGTAAGTGCAGTTTCACCGTTCCGGTGCGGGCCACGGCACCCAAAAACTATCAGCTTTGGCTGGCGAACGCCCTTCATCCGTCGCTGCATTTTAAAGCCATGGAAACCCGAATTGGTCCGCGCGCATCGGCGACCACGATCGCGCCACCGGAAGCTTTATCCGTTCAGAATTGGCTTTGGGAATGGACGGCTCCCACGCCGACTACGATAAGCGATTCTAGGCGATCACCCCATCGGTCACTCGGCATCCTGCAGAGCCGGCGCATTCCGCCCGTTGAAGAATTGCCAGAGTCGAACCAGGCCAAACGTATCGAGTCGGCAATAGGCGAGGAGCTGTCGTTCGATCTCACGTCTCCGCTCGGCCGTAGTATCGGGCCGGATCGCTTCGCAGTAGACGCTCATGGCCATGGCCCCGTCTTTCACCCCGGCCAGCGCTTCATAGCTCAGCTCGGGCACGGTCGCCGGCAGGACTGCCTTGATGCTCCAACTCCCTCGCTGCGCCGGATGATAATAACGGTTGCGCGCCACCGGTAGCAGATCGACCACCCTCGCGTTGATCGCAGCCAACGGCTCCGCCAAACCCGGATATCGCCCGGCAAGCTCGCGGACGCGAGCGGTCTCAAATCCGGCGTTGTAAACGAAAATCGGGCCGCTCGCGCCGCAGGCGGCGATTAACGCCGCAGCGAAAGCCGCCGAGGGATCGTCACCGGACAGATCCAAAAAAGCCCGCTGCGCCAGCGTGCCACTTTCAGCAAGGACGTGCAGACTAAACTGGAAAGGGAGCTGCTGGTAAGGCCGGGTGCCTTTCCAGATCGGGACCGCGAACTGAATCGTCTCAAAGTCCAAAAAATACGCCGGGAATCCATGTGCTGTGAGATCGGCGGCGGCCCCGGCTGCGTCGAAAAACACCGTGCCAGCAAGCGTGTGACGTTTCACCATACCTTGCTTCGCAGAGAGCAACTCATCGGGCACCGCCCGCAGATCGTCTATACCGTCCGTGAAAAAACGGCTGCGCAGGGCGGCCGAAAGGCCGGGGAGCAAATCGACCGGATGTTCCGGTTTCGGATTGGCTCGATTGCAGTAGGCGCAGAAACCGCATTCGAACGGAACCCGGCAATGCGCGCCGACGGCAATTTCGGGCTCCTCAGTCCGACCCACGACTTTCTGGGCTTCCGCGATCCAGCCGGCGACTTCATCCGCGCGCGCGAACGTTTCCGCCGTCAGCTCGGTCTCTTTCAGCAAACCCCGGTAGTCCTCCGCGCCCGGATAAACCCAAGAGCCATCGATGCACGCCAACGCGACCGACTGCAATTTAACCCCCGCCGCCCGCGCGATGAACGCCTGCACGGCGACGTCGTCGCGATGATAATCCTTAACGCCTGTGGACGACTTCACCTCCACCATCCGCCAAGCCCGTCCGCCGGCCTCGACTACCGGCAGCATCACGTCCGCGAGCGCCAGCGCTCCAGCGGCCTTGAATCCGGCTTCAAAAATCGGCTGCTGCGAATCGGCAAGCAACGCCGCTGAGCGGGCGAATGCCCCGTCATAACCCTCCGCCTTTACGTCGATGACCGCCCCCTTCCCCTCGGGATCATAGATCCGCCGCGCGACATCGCCCACCTGATGCCCGACTTGGAAACTCGCCAACGTGCCCGCCGAGTCGTCGCGCAATTCCTGCCGATGCACCTCAAGCCAGAGCCGCTTCGGACACTGACGAAAAGCGATGAGTCTCGATTTGGAGAGGACACGCATAGTTCAGGGTGAGATTTTCAAATCGGGATTGCTCCGGCTTTAATCGCAACCGCGCGAGCCACCCCGACCAGTGTCACAAGGGTTCCGGTGCCGCCATGGCTTCGGGGGTTTTCCGCATGCCCGCCAGCAGTCCCGCCAAGGATCTTAGCTGCTCCGCAATGCTCTTCGAAACCGTTTCCTGGTCCTCCCCAAGTTTCAGTTCCAAAGCCACGGCAAATTTTTCCTCGTCCGCGATCGTGTGAATTCGCGCCTGCGCGGCCCATGGCTCAAGCATCGGCCTGACCTCCCGGGCCCGTCCCAATGCATTTGAAAATACGACCCAAAGCGGCGTCCCCCCGTGGGCCTTCCACAGTTCGAAATGGATACCGATCCAAACACAAACTTGTCGCTGCGCTCCGAGATACGCGTAACGGCCGATCCGGGAAAAGTCCGCCTGCGGATTCAAGCTCCTACAATCCAGCACGCCGTCTTTCACCGCCAAAGCCACCGCGCTCCGAACCACGTCACCCAATTGAAGCATAAACGCAGGCGTGCGCTGGTCCGAAACCTCCCCGGCCGAAATCGGCTGGAACGCGTCTTGATCCACCGCGACACAAAGCGCCCGGAGCTGAGCGAGATCGCTGCGCGTGGTCGGTTCGTCGGCAACTTCTCTTTCCAGAAACGCGAGCAGCTTCTCCCAGGAAGTCAGAGCCAAGATCGGACCCAAACCCGTGGCCACGCTGCGAATCACGCCTGCAGGCGAGACCAACTCCGTCGCCGAAATCCCGGCCTCCGCCAGTTTGCGGTCGAGTTCGCGAACCAAGGTGTGTTCCCGCGCTCCGGGCGCGACCACCAGAAGCAGCGTCGGGTGAGGTTGCTTGGCGAGCAGCTCCAAATAGGCCACCGGCTGCTGTTCTGTCAGCCCGGCCCAAAATTTATTTTCGATCAAGACATGGGGTAATGTCGCCGCATCACAGCCCCACATATCCGGCCGACTGTCGCCGTCCGTTTGCTGGGTTCGAAACCAAAGGCGCGGCAACCCGGGAGCCACGCCTCGCAGCAGTTTCATCAAACCGTTCTGCGCGACCTCGCTGGAATCGAGGATGAAAGCCAGGGCGGCCGTCGCCACATTTTCGCTCTCTTGCGAAAGCCGCTTTTGCACAATGTGGGAAAAGACCGTTCGCATCCGGGCTACTGTTCAGAATGAGGGAGCTGCAACAAGCATTCGCAGAGAAATTACGATCTCACAGAATTCCCGACGAAAAAATGCATCTCCTACCAAAGCCCGAGATTCACCGTCTGCACCTCCGCCTCCGTCGCTGCGCCGTTGGTGATTTCTAGGACATTCTCTCCCGCGTGCAGCAGCGCCGGATCGAAGCGATACGTGCGGCTCGCCTCCGGCGCCGGCCGCCGGCCCGGCAGATCGGCCGGACCCGTAAACTCCACAAACAGCTCCGGGCTCTTCTGCTTCGGCAACCATTCGAGCGCCTGGCCGTTGAGCTTCACCGCAAAGTCCTTCGTCGCGTGCGGCACGCCCGTCACGAGAATCCTCCCTCGCGCTATCGGTAGCGCCGCCGCGGGCACCGGCAGGGGCAACGTCACCGTCCCGCCCGCCGCCACCCTCGCCGGCAACAGCCCCGGCAACTCGTAAGCCCGGCGAAAGCGCGTCGTCGGCACGGAAAAAAGCAACGGCTTGCGCGCCGCCGTCGCCGGCGACTCCAGCCCGAGCAGCCAGTCATACGGCACCGCCCCCACCTTCTCGATCATGCAGGGAAAATTGAAAATGTTGATCCCGTCCGCGCCCGAGGCGTAGAGGCCCGTCACCGCCGCGCGCAGCGATTCCGGACTGTGGCGCTGCGCCCCGTGCTCGATGTCAAAGCCGCCGTAGATCGGCACCGCCCGTTCGCCCAGCGCCGTGCGCATCTCCGCAATGGGCTGGAAAAAATCCGTGTTCAAAAAATGCGAGGTTGAAATCGCATCCACGAATCCGCGCTGCGACCACGTCACCACATCTAGCAGCCTGTCGGACTTAGGCCGTTCAAGGCGTTTGTAGCTCGATATTTGATCTTTTTGAAAAATATTTTCGCGAATATCGCACGGTGGATGCCTTAAATTTCTAAGTCCGACAGCCTGCTAGCCCCAAAATCCCGCAGCCCGCGACCGACGTCGGCACGCGCACGATGAGCTGGCGGCCTTTCGCGCGGCACAGCTTCCGCACCTCGGCGACGAAATCCGTGATGAGCAGCCGCTTCGCCCAGACTTCCTCGCGGTTCCCCGAGAGGTGCCGGGGGAAACGCATCCAATCGAGCTGCACGCCGTCGAATTCGTAGCGCTCCAGCAGCTCGCCGATGATCGCCAGCATAAACGCCCGCACCTCGGGCCGGCTGTAGTCGAGCGCCCAGTTGCGCCAGTCCGTATCGCCCCGCGCCACCGCCGCCGCATCGACAATCGCGTCCGGATGCGCGCGCCGCACGCGCGGCAGGTTCCACTCGTCGGCCGCCGTCGGCTCATGCACGTCGTTCATGCGCACGGTCACAAACGTCTCCTTCCCCGCCGCCTTCAGTCTCCCGAGAAAATACCCAAACGGATCGCGCCCCGCCGCCTGCTCGCTCGCGAGCTGCGTGCAGCGCGGATCGGTCTCGCCGACCTTCGTCGGATAGTAATAACGGCCCGCGCCCGGACAGAGCAGATACGTGGTCACGTTCGGCGGACACGCCGCCACGACCTCATCGATGTCGCGCCGAAAATCAGGCGACAACGTGCTGAACGTGCTGTGCCCGTCGTGGTCGAGCAGCAGCCGCTTCGCCGGCGCCGCCCCGGCCGCCGTCAGCGCGACGCTCATCCAACAAACCAGCGACCAAGAAAACCGGCGGAAAGAAAACGTCATAGTAGGTGTGCCGTGACTAGCCCCGCATGGCGCCGGCGCAAGCCGTTCCCCGTTTCAAACCGGCCACCCCCTCTGTCTGCACGCGCGCGATAAACGGCTCGGCGGACTGAGCGAGCGCCTAACCCGTATTGTTCACAGCCATGTCGCCAATCTTTTTGCCACAGAGGACACAGAACCCAGACACAGAGGACACGGAGCAATCAACGTGTTTGGCTTTATGTCCTCTGTGTCGGAGCTCAGTGCGCTCCGTGACCCCTGCCTTGGCTGGATTGGGCATCAAATATCCAGGCTAAGAGGGCGTCTTAAAAGGTGGGGCTGGCTCTCCGAGCCGGCCTGGGCTCCAAAGCGATTCGCCACTCAAACTTAGGGCGGCTCAGAGAGCCGCCCCCACCTTTGGCGGCCTTTTTAGACGCGCTCTAAAAGAAATTCCTCGGAAAGGTGGGGCGTGACCGCTGGGACCGCCGTATTTTGCAAGCGACCGAAAAGTGCCCCCGAGGGACGCCCGGCGGTCGCGCCTCACTTTTTTATCCGCCCTTTGAGCGTGAGCCGCCTTCGGTCCGACCCACAGCACGACTGTGCGCTACCCTTCGCCCGCCGCCGCCCACGAAATAAAAAGCCCGGAGCAATCGCGGCGGGCTTTGACAACTCACGTCAGCCGGCGGAAGCCGACGCGGCGGTGAATTTTACTGCGTGCCCGCCTCGCGTTTTCTGGTGCCGCGGCGAGGAGCGAAACTGCGCTGGAGCTGCTGGAGATCCTCGTCATTCCAAGGCTCTTCGCGCGTCGCGACCGCTGCGCGCGCCTCCGCCACCACCGTCGGCGAAACCGCTCCGGCCTCGTGACCCCACGAGCGGCGGATGTAGGTGAGCACCCCGGCGACGGCCTCATCGTTGAGCACGGCCTTCATGGCGGGCATGGTCATGTTTTCCTGGGTCTTGCCGGCCAGCACGATGCGGGCGAGCACCCGCTCGTCGCCCAGCGCCCAGCGCGAGTTCACCAACGGCGGCGCCAGACCGGCCAGGCCTTGGCCCGTGGGCTGGTGGCAGGCGGCACAGAGCGTGGCGAACTGGACGGCGCCGTGGTCGAACAGCGCCTGCTGCGCAGCGGTCAGCGGCACCACGGCGGCGGTTTTCTGCCCCGGTTTGCCGGGCCATCTGAGCGAGGCGAGGAGCTGCGTGGCCCGCGCGGCGTCGGGGCCGTCTTTCGCCGCAGCCATCGCCAGCAGCGTCTTGGGCTCCACGGGAATGACGGCCGTCAGGATCTCGCCATCGGGCGAACGCGGCACGAAGCGTTGCACGCCATCGAGCAACGCGCGATGCAACCACGCCGGCGCCGACGGATCGCCCGCCTGGGCGAGCACGTGCTCGATGCGCGGGCCGTTGGCCGACTTCAGCACGGCGCTCGCCGCCATCGCCACGCTTACCGCCGGAGGCACAGCCGGATCTTTCGTGGCAGCAGTGGCCGCGGCGATAAACTCCTCTTCACGCCCGCCCAAGCCGGACACGATGGCGTCATTCAAATACGGTTGCGCCGGGAACGTCGCAGCGAGCTTCGCGAGGATCGCGGTAGATTCGGGCGTCTTCGCCTCGCCGAGGGTGAGCGCGAGCTGCAGGCGCAACGCGGCGTCTGGCGAATCCGCGAGCGGCGCGAGCCGCGCAAAGATTTCGCCGTCCACGGCAGGCGTCAGCATTTTCTCGGAAAGTCGCACGGTCGCGGCGACGACGCGCGGATCGCGGTCGGCAAGCGCCCGCAGCACGACGGCGCGGTCGAGGGCGGCAAGACCGTCGAGCGTCCAGAGGGCCTGCAGGCGGCCGAGGGGATTTTCCGAAGAGGCAACCAGCGCGACGAGAGCGGCGGCGGCTTGGGGATCGCGGCGCTCGACGAGCAGGCGCTGGGCGGTATCGCGCACCCAGCCGTTGGTGTCGTCGAGACGGCTCACGAGTTGCGCCGTGGTGGCGCGGGCGAGGCCGGAATCGAAGCGGGCTTTAGGCGCGCCATCCGGCACCACGCGGTAGATGCGGCCCATCGCGACGGGCTGCTCGAGTTTCCGCTCGAGCACCTGCTTGCGCAGGTAGGTCGTCACGTAGGTGCGATGCTGGATGAGCCCACGATACATGTCGGTCACGTAGAGCGCGCCGTCGGGGCCGTTGGTCAGGTTCACCGGACGGAAACGCTCGTCGGTCGAGGTGATGAATTCCGTGCCCTCGTAGGCGTTGCGGCCCTTGATCGCACCGTCGGCGGGCGCGAGCGCGATACGTTTGATCAGGTTGCCCGAGGGCTCGCAGATAAAGACGTCGCCGGAAAATTCCGCAGGGAAAAGCCCGCCGCGATAGACGACCGGGCCGCACGCTGCCGAGACCGAATACATTTTGCCCTCATCGTTGAGGGAATTGTAGCCGCGATTGATGCCGGGCGTGACGCGACCCGGCCAGACGCGGAGCGTGGCGGGCACGAGCTGCACGTTGGCGCCGGCGGCGGTGAAGTTGGTGTTACGCTTCAGGTAGCTGGAGGGCAGGAGGTCCACGCGGAGCGGATCGCTGTTGCTGTTATAGTAGATGCGCCCGGTGTCGTCCTGCGAAATGCCCCACTGGCCGCGCGTGATGGTGTTCGCACGAGCGAACTTTCCGTCGCCCAGATAGCGGAAACGCACGGTGTGGTTCGCGCTGTAAATCCAGTTGTCGAAGCCCCACATAAGCCCGTTCGCCGTATGCTCGGGATTCACGATGCCGCCGTAATCGGCCGCAACTTCTGTCTTCTCGTCCGCCACGCCGTCGCCGTTTTTGTCGCGAGCGAACCACAGGTGCGGGGGCTCCGCGATCAGCACGCCATCGCCGACGAGGGAAAACGCGCGGGGCATCACCAGCTTGTCGAGAAACACGGTCCGCTTGTCCATGCGCCCGTCGCCATCCGTGTCTTCAAGCACGGAGACGGAACCGACCGGCTCGCTCTCGCCCTTTCCGTCCACGTTCGGCATGTAGCCGCGCATCTCCAAGACCCACAGGCGGCCGTCGGGGCCAAATTGAACCGCCACGGGGTCCCGCACCAGCGGCTCTGCGGCCACAAGTTCGACATGAAAACCGGGGGCGACCTTGAGGGTCTTCAACGCCTCCGCCGGCGAGAGCGCGGGCGCGGGCGGCACCACCAGATGCGTGGGCGGCGGAGCTTGGACTTCACCGGCGCGGTCGCCGTTTTGGGCGGCGAGCGGCGCGACGAGAATTGCGGAGAGGGCGACGAGGAGGGGATTGCGGGGTAACATGGTCGGCTTCGGCAAGACGCTCACGGCCTGAAAAAGGTGTCAACCGCCGGCGCGTCTCCGGTAAATTCCCTTGTCAGGCCTTCATCCCAGACGGACGTTCCCGCCCATGAGCAACCCACACCGGCTCCGCCCTTTTTGTCGCCTGTTCGCCGGCCTCGTTCTCATCGCGCTGCCCGCAACTCGCGCTGCCTCAACCGCCCCGACTCCGCCTACCGCACCCACTTCGCCCTACACCACCGGCGTCAAAACCCGCGACGGCCTCGGCAAATACTACTTCGGCCGCGAGATCGCCCACTACATGACGCATCAGGGCGCACCGTGGCTCGAGCGCGCCGAACGCGACACCGAGGAACGCCCCGACCTCGTCATGAAGGCGCTCGCGCTCAAACCCGGCGACCTCGTCGCCGATCTCGGCTGCGGCACCGGCTATTTCAGCTGGCGCATGGCGCAGGCCGTCGGGCCGAAGGGCATCGTTTACGGCGTCGAGATCCAGCAGGAGATGCTCGCTTTGCTCGCCGCCAACATGAAGGAGCGCGGCGTCACCAATGTCGTGGGCGTCCTCGGTGAGCTCGACGATCCTAAGCTCCCCCAGCCCGTTGATCTCGCGATCATGGTCGATGTTTACCACGAGTGCAGCGAACCCGCCGCGTTCATCGCCGCCGTCTGCCGCAGCCTCAAACCCGGTGGGCGCATCGTGTTCGTCGAATATCGCGGCGAAGATCCCGAGGTGCCGATCAAGGCGCTGCACAAGATGACCGAGGCGCAGGTGAAAAAGGAAAT
>JANXLP010000370.1 GCA_025355125.1 Opitutaceae bacterium
AAGGCGCGGCGGGTGCTGATCGTGACGCCGGCTTCGTTGAAGGCGGAGTGGGAGGAGCAGATCCGGCGGTTTACGCCGCTCACGCAGCGGCTGGTCTTCGGGACGCGGGCGGCGCGGGTGCGGGTCTATGATGAGACGGAGCCGCCGTTTTTCACGATCGCGAACTACGAGCAGATCGTGGCGGACAGTCTTGATATCAACGCGCGGCTGCGGCCGGACATCGTGGTGCTGGACGAGGCGCAGCGGATAAAAAACTGGTCCACGCGGACGGCGCAGGCGGTGAAGCGGCTGCGGAGCCGCTATGCCTTTGTGCTGACGGGGACGCCGATCGAGAACCGGATCGACGAGCTGCGCTCGATCGTGGATTTCCTGGACCCGGCGCTGCTGGGGCCGTTGTTCCGGTTCAACCGGGAGTTCTACACGTTTGACGACAAGGGGCGGGCGGCGGGTTACCAGAATCTGGAGCGGCTGCGGGAGCGGGTGCGGCCGGTGTTGCTGCGGCGGCGGAAGGTCGAGGTGGAGACGGAGCTGCCGGACCGGACGGATCGGAATCTTTTCGTGCCGCTGACGGTGGCGATGCGCGACGAGTATGCGGGCTACGAAAAATCGGTGGCGGAGCTGGTGCAGAAATCGCACCGCCGGCCGCTGACGCCGAAGGAGCAGGACCGGTTGATGATTTTGATGAACATGATGCGGATGGTGTGCGACACGCCGGCGATCATCAAAAATAACCCGGTGCGGGATTGTCCGAAGCTGGACGAGCTGGCGCGGGTGCTCGACGAGGTGTTGGCGGATGCGGACGTGAAGGTGATCGTGTTTTCGGAGTGGGAGGGGATGTTGACGCGGGTGCGGGAGCACGCGGAGCAGCACGGGATCGGGTATGCGTGGCACACGGGCTCGGTGCCGCAGCAGCGGCGGCGGGCGGAGATCATGGCGTTCCGGCAGGATGCGGGGTGCCGGCTTTTTCTGAGCACGGATTCGGGCGGCGTGGGGCTGAATCTCCAGGTCGCGAGCGTGGTCATCAACTGCGACCTGCCGTGGAATCCGGCGAAGCTGGAGCAGCGGATCGCGCGGGCGTGGCGGAAAAATCAACTGCGGCCGGTGACGGTGGTGAACCTGATCGCGGAGAAAACGATCGAGCATAGCATGCTCGGGAGTTTGGCGAACAAACAGGAGCTCGCGCAGGGCGTGCTCGATGGGGTGGGCGATCTGGCGCTGGTGAAGCTGAAGCGCGGGCGGCAGGATTTGTTGAAGAGGCTGGAGCAGGCGCTGGCGGTGACGGCGGCGGATGCGGCGGGCGCGGGCGACGTAGTGGGCGCGAGTGCGGGCGTGGGTGCGGGCAGCGCGGCGGGTGCTGCGGATGCGGGCGCGGGTGGCGCGGTGGGCGTGGGCGTGGGCGTGGGCGTGGGCGTGGGCGTGGGCGTGGGCGTGGGCGTGGGCGTGGGCGGCGCGACGGGCGTGGGTCGGGCTCGCGTGCCGTCGAGTGATCCGGCGGCGGAGTTTGCGCGGGAGGCCCGGCGGCGATCGGGGCCGCAGGTGGTGCGGTGCGACGAGGTGTGGGTGCCGGGGGCGGAGGAGCCGGTGTTGGTCGCGGTGGTGGCGGGCGGCGCGGCGGAGGCGCGCGTGGGGTTGGAGACGTTGCTCGCGGAGACGCCGTGGCGGGGGGGGCGGCCGGCGTTGCACGTGATCGAGGCGGCGGCGTGGGCGGCGGTGGAGGCGATGGCGGCGGCGGGGTTGCTCACGCTGCACGCGCGGATCACGCGGCCGTTGCTCGCTGCGGGCGACGGGGCGGGCGGAGGGGCGGGGGCGCGGGTGGTGTTGACGGAGGCGCAGCGGGCGCGGGTGGCGGAGCTGCGGCCGCAGGTGGAGCGGAGGGTGCGCGCGGCGCGGGCGCTGCTGGCGGAGGAGTTGCGCGAAGAGGCGCTGGGGTGTGTGCAGGCGGCGGCGCTGGGCTGGGCGCGGGCGGCGGCGATCGAGCGGGGGTGGCCGGAGCCGGCGGGGTGGGCGGAGGCGTTGCAGCCGGCTTATGCGGGGTTGTGGCCGGAGGAGCGGCGGGCGGAAGTGGCGCGAGTGGCGGCGGGCGAGGGGGCGGATTTGGCGGGGATGATCGGGTGGTTGGGTGGTGGGGCGGGGGCGTGAGGGCGGGGGTGGGGGAAGACGGGGCGGGAGGTTTCAGGAATCGCCTGCAAGCAGGCTCCTACGGCCAGAAGTGGCGCGCGGCGGCGATGCCGCCGAAGCAGACCAGGGCCCAGGCGGCGTTGCTCAGGAGGACGCTGCCGAGGAAAATCCGCCAGTCGCGCGGGGAAAGTCCGGCGTAGGCGGTGCGGCGCAGGTAGGCGGTGGTGATGAACGGATCAAAGCGCAGGGACAACGCGACGAAGGCCACGGTGTCGCCGGCGGCGCAGTGTCCAAGCGAGGGCGCGCCGCCAGCGGGAGGCGCCGGGCGCGTGGCGTAGTGCTTTTAGCCATTCGATGCCGAGCCAGTCGCGTTGGAGCCAGTCGTAGAGGCGGAGCAGCAGCAGGCAGTCGAGAAACGAGAGGACGGCCATGACCACGCCGCCGAGCGCGCGGCCGAGTTTGAAAATCACGAAGGGGTAGAGCGTTTAGTCGAAGGCGTAGTCGAGGGCTTTGAAGGAGAGCACGCCCGCGAGCCATTGGGCGGCGCGCCCACGCCAAAGGGGCAGCGGGGCGGCGGGGCGATGGGGCGATGGGTTCGTTTTCGGAATTCATGGGGGCGCGCGCAGCAGTGCGAGGGCTTGGGGGTAGAGTTCACCGGGGTGGCTGCGCCAGTGTTCGGCGTGCTCGGTTTCGCGGGGGAGACGATCAACGGGCGCACGCCGAAGATTTCCACGGCGCGGGCGAAGCTGGATAAAACGCGTTGGCGGGCGAAACGCAGTTCCTCGGGGTCGGCGGGGAGGGAATTTTCGAAGAGGATGCCGCCCCGGACGAAGAGGGCCAGATAACGGAGATAGCAGAATTCTTCGCCGACCGACTGAGAAAATCAGTGGGAGAAATCCACGATGCCGGCTGGGGTGCCGGATTGGGCGTGCGCAAGCAGCGCGTGGTGCCAATCGGCGAGGTGGCCGCCGGCCGAAGTCCTCAACTCGGCCAATCGACAACCTTCGCGCTGGCCGAAATCCACGAGCTTCAAGTTGCGCATCTGGCCGCAGCGGACGGTGAAGGCGGGGCGGCAGAGGCGGTATTTGTCGCGGTTGCGGGCCACGGATTTGTCCTGTTGGTATTCGAGTAAGAGCGGGCGCAGGTGGGTGGCGTGGATCGTGGCGATGAATCGGGCCACCTCGTGCGTGGGAGTGATGATATGGCGGAAGAGCGCGGCGAAGGGCTCGGTCGGCGTGAAATGAGGTGGTAGCTTCCGCTCGAACTCGGTGACGGCGGCGCTCAACTTGGGGGCGGCGCGACGCCGGTGGAGTTCCGCGACGGCCTCGGAGAGAGGCGTGTGGAGCGAATCAATTTCGTGGCGCGCAGGGGCGCTTTCGGGAGGTGGGGCCGCAGGCTCGGACATGGTGATGGCCGACTGCGGACACAAAGAGGACGCGACCCAGCACATCCTGCCTCGAGGCACCGCGAAGCGCCTGTAACACAAATGCACCAAGCCGCGCCCAGTGGGGGCGCGGCTTCAGAGCTGATGTGTTACGGGCCAGAGAAAATCCGCGGTTTTCGAGGCAGCCCGCAGCCGAAGCCACGTTAAAGTTTTTGGAGAGAAATGAAGCGCCGTCTCCGGTGCGTCGCGGAACTTGTTCGGGCGCAGCGGACGCGGTAAGGCCGGAGTGAGTCGTGGGGGTGAATCGAAATGGGTTTCCGGTTTGGCTGCCGTTTCAGAGGTGGTGCCGGCTGGATGACGGCATCTGAAGAAAGCCGGCAAGATGCCGGCGCTACGAGGAGCGTTGCCCTCGTCGCGTGGTCATTCGTCGCGGCAGCCAAACCGGAAAGCCGCGGGTGAATCGGACGCATTGGCAGATGGTCGGTTCGGGTGGCGTGGGCGCTGGGCTTCCTGCGGTGAACGGGGCAGGGAGGGAAGCGATGGTCAGACATGGGCGGGACGCCCATGCCACGACGAACCCATGGGCGGGACGCCCATGTCACTTCGGATTCCCGACGCGGGGAGCTTTGAGCGAGAGCGCCAGCGCGCGGGCGGATTACGGTGCGAGGCGGCGGATGGAGACGGGGTCGCCGAGCGCGAGGCGGGCGGAGGTGGCGGCGTTTTCGTAATTGCGGGAGAGCCAGAGGAAGCCGTCGGCGTTGGGGAAGGTGACCCAGTCGCCGCGGGGGACGTCGTTGAAATCGCTGCCGTAGAGGACGCGGTAGGTTTGGCCGTGAGCGGTGAGTTGGAAGTGGGTTTTAGGGGCGATGCCGGCGGCGGCGAAATCGGCGGGTTGGGCGTTGAGGAAGGCGTTGCCGTAAATGGCGGAGATTTCGGTGATGCGGGCGGTGAAGCCGGGGGCGTCGGGGTCGCGGGTGACTTGGGAGGCGACGGGTTTGGGGATGACGGTGGCGTCGAAGGCGGGCGCGCCGGGGGCGGGGGCGGGGAGATGGTCGCGGCCGGAGTCGAGCCAGGTGGTGAGGGCGCGGAGGGCGACGAGGCGCTCGGGCTGGTTGAGGTTGACGTGGCCGTCGCGCGAGACGCGGAAGAGGACGGGGCGGAGGGAGGGAGGGGTGTGCGCGGCGGCAGATGTGACGTAGGCGGCGGGGCCGTCGAGTTCGCTTTGGTTGGTGAGGAAGAGGAGGGGGATTTTGGGCTGACCGGAGGGAGCGAGGGTGGAGCCGGGTTCTTTAATCGAGAGGGCGGCGCCGATGGCGATGGCGCCGGCGTAGAGGGCGGGGGCGCGTTCGGCGGCGAGGGTGACAATGAGGCCGCCCATGGATTCGCCTTCGAGGAGGACGCGGGTGGGCGCACCGTATTTTTGGGCGACGTGAGTGCGAAGGGCGTCGAGGTCGGCGAGGCCGTCGGCGATGACGAGGCCGTTGCGGCGGTAGCTGGTCTTGGCGACGATCCAGCCTTCAGCGAGGAGCGTCTTGGTGGCGAGTTGCTCGGGGAAGAGATCGGCGACGAGAGGGGCTTTGGCGTCGCGGTAGCCGTGGGCGATGAGGAGGAGCTGGCCGTTCCACTTGGCGGGAGCCGTGGGATGGGCGACCGTGAATTTGGCACCGCTGATCTGGCCGGTTTCGAGCGAGGATTCGGGGGCGGCGGAGAGTTGAGCGGCGCAAACTGTGAGCACGGCGAGGGCGAGGCGGCGCAGAGTGAGGTGCATGGCGGCAGATTTGGGGCTTTCGTGCGGGTGTCGAATCGTGTTCGTGTCACGGGATGAAACTTGAGGCGTTAGTAAAACCGTCGGTGCTCACGCAACCGGTCTATGAGCCGGGCAAACCCATCGAGGATGTGGCGCGCGAGCTTGGGCTCGATCCGGCGACGATCATCAAGCTGGCGTCGAACGAGAATCCGTGGGGGCCGTCGCCGAAGGCGGTCGCGGCGGCGAAGGTGGCGCTGGAGCACGGGGAGCTTTATCCGGACGGCGGTTGTTTTAAGTTGAGGCAAAAGCTGGCGGCGGTGCATGGGCTGGGCGCCGATCAGTATATCGTGGGCAATGGCTCGAACGAGATCATCGAGTTGCTCGGGCATGTTTTTTTGGGCGCAGAAGATGAGGTGGTGTTCGGTGGGCCGGCGTTTGTGGTTTATAAATTGGTGACGCTGCTTTTCGGGGCGAAGGTGGTGGAAGTGCCGTTGAAGGACTGGCGGCACGATCTCGACGCGATGACGCGGGCGATCACGCCGCGGACGAAGTTGGTGTTTGTCGCGAGCCCGAACAATCCGACGGGCACGGCGAATGGCGCGGCGGAGCTGGCGGCGTGGGCGCGGGCGCTGCCGGAGCATGTCGTCGCGATTTTCGACGAGGCGTATGCGGAGTATCTGGCGCCGGAGACGGCGATGGATCTGCGGCCGTTGATCGCGGTGGGGCGGAAAGTGATCGGGCTGCGGACGTTTTCGAAGATCTATGGTTTGGCGTCGTTGCGCGTGGGCTATGGCTACGCGGGCGCGGAGCTGGTGGCGCTGCTGAACCGGGTGCGGCAGCCGTTTAATGTGAATGCGATCGCGCAGGCGGCGGCGGTGGCGGCTCTCGATGACCGCGAGTTTGCGGAGAAATGTGCGCGGGAAAATCGCGCGGGGCTGACGCAGATCGAAACGGGGCTGAAGGCGCTCGGACTCGAGTGGGTGCCGAGCGTGGCGAACTTCATGTTGGTGAAGGTGGGCGATGGCGCGCGGGTGTTTGGGGCGTTGCAGGCGCGCGGTGTGATCGTGAGGCCGGTAAAAGTCTATGGGTTGCCCGAGTGGGTGCGCGTGACCGTGGGCACGCCGGCGCAGAACGAGCGGTTGCTGGCGGAGCTGGCGACGGCGACGCGGCGCTAGCGAGCGGAGGCGCGGGTGAGGCGGTCGTTGATCGCTTCGGCCGGGCCTTCGCCCGAGGCGCGCTCGGCGTGGATGCGGCGGAAGCCGGCGCCGTCGAGCGCGCGCAGCTGGGCGAACAGGCGTTTGGCGGCGCCGCGAAGATCGCCACGAGCGTCGAGCCAGAAAATGTTTTTACGGAGACGGCCGCGGGGGCGGGCGATGAAGAGCCAAGCTTCGTCGAGACCGCTGAGTTGAGCGGAGGAGAGTGCGAGCCGTTGGTGCAAAACCAAGGGTGTGCGGGGACTGTAGTGGCGGAGCAGGAGACCGGGGGAGATTTGTGCTTCGGCTGATGGCGAGACGTGACGACCACGCCATGCGATGGGGCGTCCGAGTGCGCGGGCGAGGGCTTCGCGCGAGATGGAGCCGGGACGCAGCAGTCGGGGTCGTGCGGGATTTCTCAAATCCAGAATTGTGGACTCAAGCCCGAGATCAGCCGGGCCGCCTTCAAGGATATAGCTGATCCGGCGGCCGAGGCCGGCGCGCACGTGTTCGGCGGTGGTGGGACTGATGTAGCCGAAGAGATTGGCACTAGGCGCGGCGAGCGGGCGGGCGGTCAGTTTTAAAAGGCGCCGAAAAAGCGGATGCGCGGGCATGCGCACGGCGACGCTGGGCAGTCCGGCGGAGACGATGGCGGGAACGACGTCGGTCTTCGGCAGGATCAGAGTGAGTGGGCCGGGCCAGAATTTTTTGGCGAGCTTGAGGGCTGCGGGATTGGGGATGGCGATCTGTGCGAGCTGATCCAGTGAATGAATATGGACGATCAGCGGATCGGTGGCGGGCCGGCCCTTGGCGGCGAAAATTTTTTTGCAGGCAATGGGGTTGAGCGCATCGGCAGCGAGGCCGTAAACCGTTTCGGTAGGCACGCCGACCAGGTCGCCCGCGCGCAGGCTGCGCGCGAGGAA
Organism: Opitutaceae bacterium; assembly: GCA_025355125.1. Classification (GTDB taxonomy): domain Bacteria; phylum Verrucomicrobiota; class Verrucomicrobiia; order Opitutales; family Opitutaceae; genus Tous-C4FEB. The sequence goes on from JANXLP010000370.1 coordinate 7,366, forward strand.
CGCCAGATTTCGCGGCGTGCCGCGGAAAATGCGAGCGGTGGGCTTTCGGGGCGTGGGCATGAAAAAGGCCGGAGTGATGGACTCCGGCCTGAAGGGGAACTCTAGCCGTCGCCTTACTTGGCGAGGAGCATGTTGCGCGAGTGCTTCAGCGTGCGGGTGATGGCGCGCTGATGTTTCGCGGAGAGATGGGTGTATTTGCGCGGCAGGATCTTGCCGGTGTCGGTCACGAAATGGCGCATGACTTCCGGCGTGGTGAACGGAATCTCGGCCGGGGTGAGGGTCTGCGTCGTGGGCGTGGTGGTCTCGGTGGTGCTCATGGCTTTAAAATGGAAGGGAGAGGGTTGTCGGGAGGGAGATGTTGTCAACGGCGCATTTTTAGGTGGAAACGAGGCGGTTTTGGGCGGAATTTCGCCGCGCTAACGGTCCCTGTAGCTCAAATGGATAGAGCAAGCGTTTCCTAAACGTTTGATGAAAAACGGGACGTAGAACGAGGGGCCAAAGCGTTTTCTCCTCTGAAGTGGTATTGTGCAAAGGGGTGATTTGCGCACACCATGTCATGAGCAATTATCTCGTTACGGCAGTTTCTACGGCAGTCGCAAACACGTCGACTGGAAAACCCTCGTTCGACACCTCAGGGGATGCCCGAAACCCTACGGTCTCCAAAGTAAAACCCAAGCTGGCGTTGCCGAAGGGGGTTTCTGTTGAGCACGGAAAGTATGTCGCGAGCGCGGGAATGGACGCCGTAACTGGAAAACGTAACCGGCAGACGTCGTTTGAGACCGTCGAAGATGCTCTCGCTTGGCGTTATTCGGAACTGGCGAAGAAGAACTCTGCCAAGATTGAGCGACGTGAAAAGGCGCGAGAAACCTCCGATGTCGAACGAGCCGACGCGGCTTATGCCTTAGATGCTCTCCTCTTAGCCGGTCTCAACGAGCCAGGTATCTTGCTGAAACTGGCCAAGGCGCATGTGGATCAAAATAAGAAAGCCTACGCCGTAACTATGGAGGCGCTCTATGACCTTTGGATCGCCGACAAAGTTGAATTAGAACGCCGCTACGAAACTCTCCGGGGTGCCAAGAGCACAATTAAGCCGTTTCTCGCTAAACACCGCGAATCTCACGTGAACGAGGTTAAGTTCGATGCCGTGCATGATTTTGTCTACGACCCCGAATATCCGAATGTTTGGACCCGCATCGGGCGTGGCCGGGTTATAAAGAACTTTTTCGCTTACGCACGACTGCGCGGCGCCATTGGAC
>JANXLP010000556.1 GCA_025355125.1 Opitutaceae bacterium
CACCACCTACAACCGCGAATGGCGCCTCGAAAAACTCCGCTACAAAAGCCCCCTCGAAGCCCGCCGCGCTTACCAACCCTCCAACCTTTTAGCCGCCTAATTAACCTTTGTCTTGTGTCCAGACAACCGGTGCCGATTCAGGACGTTGCCCGGGCGTGGAAGCGGGTCCTGTGAGTTGACGAAAATCCAATCGGCACGACCGCCGAGCAGCAGCGACCACTGCGAATTAAATTTGATCTGATCCTGCACGAACACGCCGCCGGCCCCGAGCTGCGAATCAAGCGTGGCCGAGAGCGATGTGGAGTCCGTGCGTCCCGGACGCGGGTAACGGCCACCGGGCGTGGCGGAGTAAATTTTGCCCGGCACGGGCGTGACGAAAAAGAGCTGGTTCGTCGGATAGACGAGCGTGCTCGGCGCCATCGTGAGATCGAACGCATCAAACACTTCGTTGAGAATATCCACGTAGGATTTGCGGTGTTCATAGCGTAGGCTCACACCCGAGATCGTCTCGTGCTTCAGCCCGCCGACATTAAAGTCCGCAACGAACTCCGTGCGATTTTACGCCGTCTGGCTCGAAGGCAGGTAGCTGTAGAAATAATACGACGAGTGCTTCTCCGCCGCTACGCTTTCAAAATAAGTCCGGTTCACGAGCGTGCGATCGGGCGCGAGCGCGAGCGTCGCGATGGCCTGCGTGTTGAACACCGTGGCGTCGGCGCCGTCACCGGGCGCGAGCAGCGTCTGCGAACCATCGATCTTCACCTTGCCCGTCGGCGTGAAGGTGTTTCCGAAAAGGCTGCCCGAGCCGCCGTTCTGCACCGAGGAGCCCGTGATGTAGAGGTGCTGGTCGACGAGTTCCTGCGTGGGCCGGTTGATGCCGGGATTCTCGGTAAAATGGGCCCGCAGATATTCGGCGTTAAAATCCAGCGTGAGCCGCGAGGTCGGCATGTAGGTGAGCGCGGTGTAGAGGCTCTGCGAATCGTTATAAACCAGCCGGTAAAAACTGTCGGCATCGCTGCATTCATAGCTGATGCGATACGCCAGCTTCGAGTTGATCGGGCCGCCCGTGTCCACCTGCCAGCGATAGCTCTCCCAGTCGCCGGCGACCGCGCGCACCGTCGTGCGCTGACGATCAAAGAACGGTTTCTTCGTGATGAAATTCACGTAGCCGCCCGTGGCGTTGCCGTAGCCGAAAAACGCCGGCGGCGCGCCCTTCACCGCGTCGACGGCCTCGACGCCGTTGAACGAGATCGGAAATGAATTCCGGTTAAACGCTTTCCGCTGACCGTTCTGGTAAGCCTCGCCGAGATCGCCGCGGATCGTGGGCACGCCCGCGTTGCCGAAAATCGGTGACGTGAACGCGCCCGCGATCAATTGCGAAAGATCTTCGATGCGCTGCACGTTGCGCTCCTCGAGCTGGCCCTTGGTGATCGTGGACACGCCGCGCGGCGCATCGAGCACACTCCCGTCGCGGCCGAGCACGGAGCCGATCGGGCGCACCGTCGGCACCACGGAATCTTCGCCGACCGTTTCGTTGCTCACGAATTTCTCGAGCGTGACGACCGCGTCGGGCTTCTTCTCCTGAGTCTGCGCCGCGAGTTGGGCGCTGACTCCGAGACCGACCGCGAGGCCGAATCCCAATCGAATATATCGCGAAAAAATTTGCTGGTTCATAGGCAGCCGCAGTCACGCAACCGCTGTGCCAGCCCGCTAGCGCGACTTTATTAAATCAAAGATCGTCCATTTCGGACAATTTTGATTTCGCAACCAACACTACGCGTCACTTCGCCGGCTTGCATGCCGGCACGCCGACCGCAATCGACGCTCTCACAACTTCACCGCGCGGCCTTCGCGGAACGATTGGTCGGCGGCGAGCACGATACGGAGGCTGTCGATGGCGCTCTGCCAATGGGCCGAGAGATCGCGGTCTTCGCGAATCGCCGTCAGGAAAACTTCCTGCTCGCGCCGGCAAAGTTCGTCGTGATCCGGCTCGTCGGTCACGTCGATGCTCTCGTCGGTCCGGTCAAACGTGCCGTCCGCCTTGCGCGAGGCATGATGCAGTAGCAGGGACTCCGTCTTGCTGTGCGAATCAACGTCGGAAGATTTACCCGCTGCCGCCGCCGATTTGGCGACGATGCTGACGCAGCCTTTCGGCCCGATCACGTCCTTCACGAAAAAAGCCGTCTCGCTCATCATAGGACCCCAGCCCGCCTCATACCAGCCGATGGAGCCGTCTGCGAACGTGACCTGCAGGTGACCGTAGTTCACCTGGTCCGCCGCAATTTCATCGGAGAGTCGCGCGCCGATGCCATTCACACTCACCGGCCGCGAGCCCGTCATGCGGCACATCACATCGACATAATGCACGCCGCAATCGACGATGGGCGACGTCGTGCGGAGCAGATTTTTGTGTGTCTCCCAATTCGCGCCCGAACTTTGCTGATTCAGATTCATCCGCATCACCAGCGGCTTGCCCAGCGTCTGCGCGAGCTCGGTGAACTTCTGCCACGAGGGGTGAACGTGCAGGATATAGCCGACGATGAGCTTCTTCCCGAGACGCTTCGCCGTGGCGACGACCCGCTCGCAATCCACCAAGGTATCCGCGACCGGCTTCTCCAAAAACACATGCGCGCCCGCTTCCATCGCCGCGACGGCATACTCCGCGTGCGTCTCGGCGTATGTGCTGATGCAGACCGCGTCGGGCTTCGTGCGCACCAATGCGTCGGCAAAGTCGGAGAACTCGGCGTAGCGGCGGCCAAACTCGACGTTGAGTTTCTCGCGCGAGGCGGGCCCACGAGAAACAAGTCCGACGATCTCAAACGCGTCGGACATTTTGTGGTAAGCACGGGCGTGAGAAATACCCATGTGGCCGCAACCGACCACGAGAACGCGAAGTTTTTGAGCCATCGGAAAAGAAACGAGTGTTTAGCGTTAAGTGTTAACTCAATGCGGCGTTGAGCCTGCAGGAATCGCTTCGCCGGGGCCGGAGGTCGGCGGGCGAAAGAACAGCGCGAGCGCAATCGCCGCGAGCGAGGCGACGGCGAACGGCACAAGGAAGAGGCCCTTGAAATCAACGACGCCGACTTTCGTATAAATGTCCTGCATGAGCCAGGGGCAGATCGAGAAGGCGAGCAGCGCACCCATTCCGAGAATCTGGAGGTTGAAGAGCCCCTGCGCACTCGTGCGAATATCTTTCGGGAAGTAGGCATCGACGAAGATGTAAACGGTCGCGAAGAAGAACGCGTAGCACACGCCGTGGAGCACTTGGATCAGGATGATCGCGGCGGCGCTCTGCGGGTAGAACGCATAAACGGCGAAGCGCGCGGCGTGCCCAAGAATGCCGACGATCATCGTGGTTCGCCAACCGAACTTCTTCAGCGTAGTGCCGAGGACGAACATGGTAAGAATTTCGGCGACTTGGCCGATGCTCATGATGGGCGCGATCCAGTTGGAGGCAATGCCGACGCCACCGTCCGCCTTGGCGGTGCCGAGGAAAGTGCCGGTCCAACTGAAGTAGCAGTTGTGCACAAAGGAATCGACGAGCGTCACCAGCCAGAGAACCAAAACGAAGGGCTGCTTGAGCAGCTTAAGCGCGGAGAGCCAGGCGAGGCTGTCGGCGGTGCCGGCGGCGGGGGCTGCTTTCTTTGCTGTGCGCGGCAACGTGAGGCTGAAGGCCGCCAGCGCGAGTGAGGCGATACCCGCCACGATAAACGTCCACCGCGTCGCGGCCTTCGCCGCGTCGCCCGTGAGCGGATTCGCGAGGGCCTTGCCCAGCCAATCGACGAGACCCGCAGGATGCGCGGCATCGACCGCCGCCCAGTTCACGAAAATAAAAGTAAACGGCCACGCGGCGAGAATCCAACCGATGGTGCCGCCCACGCGCACCATCCCGAATTCCTTCTCGGGGTTCTTCATGTTGGCGAACGCGATCGAGTTCGTGATCGAGATCGTCGGCACGTAAAGCAGGCAATGCACGAGCATCAGCAAAAAGAACGGCAGAAAATCCTTCGTGAAACCGCAGCCCAGAATCGCGAGGCCACCGATGAGGTGGGAGAACGCCAAAAATTTCTCGGGATTAAATTTACGGTCGGCCCACTGGTTGCTAAAAAACATGCCCACGATGGATGCCACCGGAAACGCATTCAAAATCAGCGACTGCTGCCCCGGCGAAAATCCGAGGCTCGGCAGATAGCCGAAGATCAACGGGAGCCATGCGCCCCAGATGAAAAACTCGAGCACCATCATGAAGAAGAGCCGACCCTTGGGCGATTGAGCGGAAGTAGACATGAGTATTCAAACGAGAAACGAGGAGTGAACGGGGCAAAACCGAGCGAAGACTGCGGCAGCATTACGCGGCACCGAGGCACGCCAAGCCGGAAAAGCTATCTTTCTTAAATTCCAATTTCCTTTCCGCAAAAACCCGCTTCCACTCCTCAACAACCCCGCTTTTCCCCAATGAACATTCGCCTCCGTCTTGTTTTGTTTTTGTGCTTCGCCCTCGCGCGTTGCTTCGCCGCCACCCCCGCCGGCTTCACTCCTCTCTTCAACGGCACGGACCTCAAAGGTTGGCGCGGTGGCGACACCTACGATCACCGCAGACTCCTCTCGCTGCCCACTGCCGAGCGCCAGGCCCAGATCGCAAAATGGACGGCGAGTCTCACCGAACAAAAAAACGGCAAGCCCCATTGGTCCGTCGATAAAGACGAGTTGCTCAACGACGGCCTCGGCGGTTACGCGACGACTGAGCGCGACTACGGCGACTTTGAGCTGCTCGTCGATTGGAAGATCACCAAGGGCACCGACTCTGGAGTCTATCTTCGCGGCGTTCCGCAAATCCAAATTTGGGACCCCGCGATGCCCGACCCCGCGAACAACGGCTCAACCAAAGGCTCCGGCGGACTTTGGAACAACGACAAGACCTCCCCCGGCCGCGATCCTCTCGTCCGCGCCGATCAGCCCATCGGTGAATGGAATCACTTCCGCGTCATCATGGTCGGCAGCCGGGTGACCGTCTGGCTCAACGAAAAACTCGTCGTCGACCACGTTGTGCTCGAAAACTACTACGACAAAAAACTCCCTCTCACCCAACAGCGTCCCATCCCCGCGCGCGGGCCCGTCGAGCTCCAAACTCACGGTGGCGAGACGCGCTGGCGCAAGATCTACATCCGCGAAATCGGCAGCGAGGAAGCCGTCCGGCTGTTGGCCAAGCACAGCACCGAGGGTTACCAGTCGATCTTCAACGGTAAGAATCTCGACGGCTGGGCCGGCCCTCTCGAAGCCGCCGCTGTAAACAATGGCGCTATCGCCTGGCAGAAAGGTAAGGGCGGCACGATCTACTGGAATAAAGAGCTCACCGATTTTCAGGCGCGCGTGCAGTTCAAGGTTCCACCCGGCGGCAACAACGGCCTCGCCATTCGCTACCCCGGCACGGGCGACACCGCCTACACCGGCATGACCGAACTCCAAATCCTCGATGATAACTACGAGAAAACCAAAGGCCCCATCGACCCGCGCCAAGCCCACGGTTCCGCCTACGGCATGGTCGCCGCCGCCCGCGGTTATCAGCATCCGCTCGGCGAATGGAATTTCCAGGAAATCACCGTCAAGGGCTCCCGCGCCAAGGTGGAGCTCAACGGCACCGTCATCCTCGATGCCGATCTGAGCACCGTCGATATGGCGACCGTCATGGCCAACAAACCCCATCCCGGCAAAGACCGCACCAGCGGTTTCTTCGGTTTCGCCGGTCACACCGATCCTGTCGAATTTCGCGAGATCTACATCAAGTCGCTCTAATTTAAAAACTTCTCGCTCCACTCCTCCTCCACTCTCCGCCCGCTCACCCCCAACGCTCACTTCCCATGATCACCCGCCGCAATTTCCTTAAAAATTCTTCCACCGTCGCCGTCGGCGGCCTGCTCGCCACCTCCGCCCTGTCCCGCGCCGCCGAGCCTGTATCCGCCAACCCCCGCATCCTCAAAGTCGGTCTCATCGGCTGCGGTGGTCGCGGCACCGGCGCCGCACTCCAAGCCCTGAAGGCCGATCCCGGCGTGCGTCTCACCGCCATGGCCGACGTGTTCGCCGACCGCCTCGAATCCAGCCTCGCGACCCTGCGCAAGCAGACCTCCGTCGCCGATCACATCGAAGTCACTGCCGCCACTTCCTTCGTCGGCCTCGACGCGTTTCAAAAACTCATCGATAGCGGCGTCGATGTCGTCCTCCTCACTTCGACTCCCGCCTTCCGCCCTCAACATTTCAAAGCCGCCATCGCCGCCGGCAAACACGTGTTCTGCGAGAAACCCGTTGCCGTGGACGGCGCCGGCATCCGCTCGGTCCTCGAATCCGCCGCCGAGGCGAAGAAAAAAAATCTCTCTGTCATGTCCGGCTTCTGCTGGCGCTATGATCCCCGCATGAGGGCGACCGTCGCCAAAGTCCACGACGGTGCTATCGGCGACATCCGCGCGATCATCGCGACCTATCACACCGGCTCGCTCACCACCAAATTCCCCGGCACGCGCACGCCCGGCCAGACCGACCTCGAGTGGCAGCTCCGCAATTGGTATAATTTCACCTGGCTCTCCGGTGACCACCTCGTCGAGCAGGCCATCCACAACGTGGACAAGATCGCGTGGCTCATGAAACAGGAGATGCCCACGCAGGCCATCGGCGTCGGCGGCCGCACCATTGCCGCTTACGGCAATACCTACGACAACTTCAGCGTCGCCTACGAATACGCCAGCGGCGTCCGCGCCACCCTCTCCTGCCGCCAGCACGACGGCGTTTACAACGAGGTCACCGACTACGTCACCGGCACCAAGGGGATCTTCTCCAACGGTCGCCTCGCCACCCAAGGCATCACTGGCGAGACCAACTGGAAATACACCGGGCCCACCCGCGACATGTATCAGGTCGAGCACGATGAACTCTTCGCCGCCATCCGCGCCGGCCAGCCCATCAACGACGGCGTCCGCATGGCGCAGAGCACACTCATGGCGATCATGGGCCGCATGGCCGCCTACACCGGCCAGGTCGTCACTTGGGAGCAGGCGCTCAACTCCAAGGAAGCCCTCGTGCCCGCGAGCCTCGATTGGCAGGCGCCCCTCGCCTTCGCCCCCCGCGCGATTCCCGGCGTGACCAAACTCGTCTGAGCCCACCACCATGAACCGCCGCGATTTCCTCCTCACCACCGCCACCGTCGCGGCGCTCGCGCCTTTTGCTCGCGCGCAGAACGCCCCCGCGTCCGCACCCACCGCAGCCGCGCCTGTCGCCATCGCCGGCAAAAAACGCGCGATGAAAAAGGGCTTCATGTATGGCACCCTCCGCAGTCCGACGTCGCAGAAGCTCGACGTGCTCGGCCGTTTTCGTCTCCTGCGCGATGCCGGCTTCGACGGCGTCGAGGTCAACAGCGCGATGGACCAGACCGAGGTGCTCGCCGCCCGCGACCAGACCGGCCTCGCCATCCCCAGCGTCGTCATCTCCACGCATTGGGCGAAACCCCTCTCCGATCCCAATCCCGCCGCCCGCGCGATCGGCCTCGAAGGTCTCAAGCAAGGCCTCCACGACGCCAAAGCCTACGGTGCCAGCTCCGTCCTGCTCGTCCCCGCCGTCGTTACCAAAGAAGTCTCCTACGCCGACGCCTATACGCGCTCCGTCACAGAAATCACCAAAGCCGTGCCACTCGCCGAATCCCTCGGCGTCGTGATCGCCATCGAAAACGTCTGGAACCGTTTTCTCCTCAGTCCGCTCGAGGCCGTCGCCTACGTGGATTCGTTTAAAAGCCCGATGGTCCGCTGGCATTTCGACGCCGGCAACGTCGCCAACACCGGCTGGCCCGAGCACTGGGTCCGCACGCTCGGCCCGCGCATCGTCAAAATTCACGTCAAGGAATTCAGCCGCAAAATCCGTGACGAAAAAGGCCCTGCCGCCGGCTTCAACGTCGATCTCTTCGAGGGCGACAGCGACTGGCCCAAGGTTCTCGCCGCGCTCGACGAGATTGGCTACAGCGGCTGGATGATCGCCGAGCAATACCGTCCGCCCGGCCTCGAAGACGCCGCCTGGCTCGCCCATCTCGCGAAAAAGATGGACGACGTCATCGCCAGCTAGCGCCGTCATGACGGGTTGGAAACTCGCGGCGGCGTGTCTGGCGTTCTTCGCCATCTCACACGCCCCCGCGCTTGCCGTGCAGGAGCGCTACGAATTCGTCGAGCCGCACATGGGCACGCTCTTTCGGATCGTGCTCTACGCCCCCGATCCCGCTTCCGCCAAAGTCGCCGCCCGCACCGCGTTTGACCGCATCTCCGCGCTCAACCGCATCATGTCCGACTACGATCCTGCGAGCGAACTGATGCGCCTCTGCCGCGCACCCACCGGCACCGCCGTGCCCGTCAGCGCGGAACTCTTCGACATCCTGCAACGCAGCCAGCTCCTCGCGGAAAAAACCCACGGCACCTTCGACGTCACCCTCGGCCCCGTGATCCGCCTCTGGCGCGAATCTCGCCGCACGCACGCTCTCCCCACCGCCGAAGTCCTCACCGCCGCCCAACACGCCTCCGGCTTTGCCCACCTCCATCTCGATTCCACCGCGCGCACCGTCACCCTGCTCCGCCCCGGCATGTTGCTCGACCTCGGCGGCATCGCCAAAGGCTACGCCGCCGACGAAGCGCTCTCCATCCTCTCACAGTGCGGTTTTCCCTGCGCGATGGTGGCCGCCAGCGGTGACCTCGCCTTCGGCGATGCGCCGCCCGGCAAACCCGGCTGGAACGTCGAAATCATGCCCTTCGGCGAAGCCGCCGGCGCACCACTCACACTCGTCCTCGCCAACTCTGCCGTCTCCACCTCCGGCGACACCGAGCAATTCGTCGAGATCGGCGGCGTGCGTTATTCTCACATCGTCGACCCCGCCACCGGCCTTGGCCTGACCAAGTCCATCGCCGTCACGGTCGTCGCCCGCCACGCCACCCTCACCGACGGACTCGACAACACGTGCAGCGTCCTCGACTCCGCCGCTGCCCAACGTCTCGCCGAAACCTGGCCCGAATCGGTTCGCGTCATCATCCACCAGCGCAACGCTGACGGCTCGCTCGCACGCACCACTTTTGGCCGCGCGCCCGCCGGTCTCATTTCTCCGCCATGAAGACTCCTCCCTTTCTAAAGCTCGCCCTCGCCCTCCTCGTGCTGGGTCCGATCCTGCGCGCTGCCCCCGAAATCGACGCCAAGGAACTCAACCTCGTCCGCCAGATCCGCGAAAAAATCCTCGTCGGCGCCAAATCCACCTCCACGGCCCCCGCCGCCTACACCGAAAAAATTCCCAACACCGAGGTTTCCTTCACGTTGCAGCCGATCCCCGCCGGCACCTTCACCATCGGCAGTCCCGCCACCGAGAAAAGCCGCAACCCCGACGAAGGCCCGCAGGCCAAAGTCTCCCTGCCCGCTTTTTGGATCGGTCAACGCGAGGTCACGTGGAGTGAATACGAGATTTTTATGTTCGCCTCCGACTCCGCCGGGAACGCGACGAAGACCGAAGCCGACGCCGTCTCCCATCCCACCAAGCCCTACGTCGAGATGAGCTTCGGCATGGGCCGCGAGGGTTTTCCCGCGATCAGCATGACGCACCACGCCGCCTCGAAATATTGCCAATGGCTCAGCGCCAAGACCGGCCATTTTTATCGCCTGCCCACCGAAGCCGAGTGGGAATACGCCGCGCGCGCCGGCACCACCACCGCCTACTCCTTCGGCGACGATCCCGCGCAGCTCTCCGCCTACGCAGTCTTCAACGCCGATAAATACGGCAAAGTCGGCAGCAAGAAACCGAATCCTTGGGGTCTCTTCGACATGCACGGCAATGTCTCCGAGTGGACCCTCGACCAATACGAGCCCGACGCCTACGCACGCCTTAAAGGCGACCCCGCCATCGGCTCCTGGGTAAAATCCTCGCAGCTCTACCCACACGTCGCCCGCGGCGGCAATTGGAGCGACACCCCCGAACTTCTCCGCAGCGCCGCCCGCCGTGCATCCAGTCCCGATTGGAAGATGCTCGATCCCCAGTTGCCCAAGAGCGTGTGGTATCACACGAGCGCCCCGTGGATCGGCTTCCGCGTCGCCCGCCAAAGCGAAATCCCCTCCGCCGAGGAGATGTATCGCATCTGGAACAACGGCTTCGCACTGGACAACTGATTCCCGCAGTCGGCTCCGGGATCAGGGCAGGTGCCGCGTAGGCTACCAACCATCGGCCCGAAACTTGGACGTTGAGCGTTTCCAGTTAAGCGTTGAGCGTCCCCCCGCCCCATGCTCGACCTCCCGCCCAAGGCGATTTTCCTCAGCTACGCCCGCGACGATGCGGTCGCCGCGCGTCGCCTCGCCGAGGCCCTCCGCAGTTCAGAGCTCGACGTCTGGTTCGATGAAAACGAACTCCGCGGCGGCGACACGTGGGACGCCAAGATTCGGCAGCAGATCAACGACTGCGCCCTCTTCATCCCGGTCATTTCCCAGCACACCGAGGCGCGCGCCAAAGGCTATTTCCGCCTCGAGTGGAAACTCGCTGTGGACCAAACCTACCTCCTCGCCGCCGGCGTCCCTTTCCTCGCCCCGGTCGTGATCGACGACACCAAGGAGAACGGCGCGAGCGTCCCCGCCGAATTTCTCCGCGTGCAATGGACCCGCCTCCCCGGCGCCCTCCCCACGCCCCAATTCGTCGAGCAAGTGAAACGCCTCCTCGATGCACCGGCCAAGCCTGCTCCGCCCTCCCGCTCCGCCAGTGGCCACGAGGCGAATCCGCCCGAGGTGGACCGTGCGCTCCGCGCGCGGTTCGGCTGGATCGCCGCCAGCGCCGGTGCGCTCGTCGTCGCGGCCATCATCGTCTATTTCAATCGCCCCTCCTCCGAGTCTGCGGCGCGACGGAGCGCACCGCCCACCACAGAAAAATCCGCCCCCGCCACTTCCGCTACCGCGCCCCTCTCCGAAGCCCGCCAACTCGTCGCCAAAGCCCGCGCGCTCTACGAACCGTGGGATCTCGCGACGGCCGACGACTTCGCGCTCGCGGACGATTTGCTCAAGCGCGCTGTTACACTCGACCCCAGCGATGGCGAGGCTTGGGCGGCCTACGCATTGGTCGCATGTGGCACGCGCTCCATGTTGGACACTTCCGAGACGTGGGGTCTGGCAGCGCGTTCCCGCGCCGAGAAGGCCATCAAGCTCTCTCCCGAGTCGCCGCAAGCGCGCTTCGCTTGGGCCTACAGCCTGCGCTTCGATCCTCAGACGCGAGACGAAGCTATTCGCCTGCTCAGGGAAGAGGCCACCCGCCAACCGACGAATCATTTTGTCGTGCGGACTCTCGGGGCGGCCCTGCGCAACTTCGGCCAACTCGAACAGTCGCTGGTTTACTTCGACAAAGCCGCCGCACTGCCGGGCAACGATCCCATCACGCACTACAACCGCGGACTTTCGCTCGAACGGCTGGGGCGATTTGACGAGGCGGAGGCCGCCTTCGACGAGGCGCTGGCCATCGCACCGCGCTACGCCAGCGCCAATTGGTCCAAGCTGAACCTCCTGCTCGACATCCGCCGGGACCTCCCGCGCGCGCAAGCTCACTTGGCGAAGATTCCGCCCGACCCGATCTCAAACGACCAAACGGCCATGAACGCCTACGCGATGGCCGTTTACCTGAAGGACCCGGCGAAAGCATTGGAGATTCTGCGTCAGACCAAGGAATTCATGGTCTCGTATGGCCCCAAGGCGACGTTCACGGCACTCGCTCATCGTATGGCCGGGAACGAAGAAGCCGCGAGATCCGACTTGAAGGCGGCGCTCCGCTTGGTCGAAGACCGCCTCATAAACCAACCCAACGATCTGTGGTTGATAGGCTACAAGGCGGAGATTCTCGCATTGCAAGGTGGCCAGCCGGCGGCTGAACCGCTGGTCCGCGAGTATCGACAACGAATCGGCGAAAGAACCTCATCCTACTTGGCCTACCTGTTGATGCTGGTGAATCAGTCCGAAGCCGCCCTCACGGCGCTTGAGTCATACTACGGCGCAGCGCCGAGAAAATTTGAAAGTAAAGTGGAGCTTCGCTACGGACGGGTTTGGGATCCGCTGCGCGGTAACCCACGCTTCGAGGCTCTGCTGAACGCGCCGACGTCGAAACGATAGAGCGAGTTCACTTATGGGGGCGCGGCTCGTCCGCGTCCTCCGAAGAAAGGCGCGCACCAGGCGCGCCCCTACCTCTCGCTCAACCGCGCGATCACCGCCGGCAGCAGCGCGTGCTCCGCCGCGTGCATCTTTTCCGCGAGCGTCTCCAGCGTGTCGCCCGCCTCAATCCGCACCGCCGCCTGATCGAGAATCGGCCCGCCATCCACCTCCGCCGTCACGCCGTGCACCGTGCAGCCCGTGATTTTAACGCCGCGGCGCCACGCCTGCCCTATCCCATCCAGCCCCGGGAAACTCGGCAGCAAGCTCGGGTGAAGATTGATGATCTTGCCTGCAAACGCGCTCAGGAATCCCGGCTTGATCACGCGCATAAAACCCGCGAGCACGACGAGATCGGCCTGCGCCGCTTGCACCGCGGCGATGAAGCGCGCCTCACCCTCACCTTCGAGCTTCGTCTTGAACGGCGCCGGATCGACGTAGCTCGCCGGCACCCCGAACCGCGGCCCCAGCGCGAGAATACCCGCGTCGGGTTTGTCGGCGAGAATCGCGACGACGCGCGCCCGTCCGAGTTTACCCGCCTGCTGGGCGAGGAGAATCGCCTCGGCATTCGAGCCGCGGCCAGAGCCTAGGATGACGACGCGCATGATTTCTTTTACCACTCTGCAACCACATCCTGAATCCGCACCTCACACACGGCATGATCCGTGCGGTGTGAAATCAAAAACGGACCACACGCGCTCTGAAATACCCGGAAACCCTTAGCGTCCACGTCGCTCCAATCGCCCTCGTGATGCGGATGGACCGCAAGCCACGCAAATTTGTCACTCAACCGCACCTGCTCATCCGGGGGCTGTCGCTTCCAGAACTCAAACGCCGCCTGAGCGAATTGAAGGCGATACCGCGACGGAGTCACGATTTGTTCGCCTGCCGTTCGGCAATCGCCGCTTCGAACTGTTCTTGCGAGACACCCAGACCCGCATCCATCTCGGCATTGGCCTTTGTGATCCGCTCTCGATAGCCCGGAGCATTCACCACGCGTAGGATGCGCAACAACTTCTCCACCTCGGCCCGTTCCTCAGCCGACATCCGGTGAATTTCCTCTTTGATTTGCGCAAGAGACATGCCTGTGACGCTATTTTTCATCGTCTCGTTGGCAAGTTTACACTTCCCCCGCCGCTTTGATGCGCGCGATCAGCGCCGTCGTGCTGAAGCCGGCGAGGAACGGCATGAACTCAATCTTTGCGCCCACGCTTTCCAGAGCAGCGCGTTCGCCGGGATCGAGTTTCTCCAAGGTGTAATCACCCGCCTTGCAGTAAACATCCGGCGCCAGCGCGCGGATCTCCGCGTCGAGCCGCGGGGTGCGGAAAATGAAAACCGCGTCGATGCAGGCGAGCGCCGCCAGCGCGTAGGCGCGCTGCTCTTCGCTTTGCACGGGCCGCGAAGGGCCTTTGAGTGCGCGCACACTGGCATCCGCATTGAGCGCGATGAACAAGGCGTCGCCCTGCGCCCGCGCCTGCTGCAAATAATACAAATGTCCGGTGTGCAGCAGATCGAAAACCCCATTGGTCAGCACCACCTTCTGGCCCGCCGCACGCAGCTCGGCCCGGCGCGTAACGGCGGCGTCGAGCGCGAGCAGCTTGGGATTTTCGAGCGCGAGATTAGCCACGGCACACACGCATAGAGGTCGCGGCCGGACGAAGGAAGATTTTATCCGCGTTCATCCGGCAGAAACATCCGGGCTCAGAAGAACTTCTTCGCTTTCTCAAAAAAGCTCTTCGACGTCGGCTCGGCGGCGTCGCCACTCACGCGGGCGAATTCCTCGAGCAGCTTGCGCTGCTCGGAGCTGAGCGACGTCGGCACCTCGACCTGCACGCGCACGAGCTGGTCGCCCTGACGTCCGCCGCGCAGCGAGGGCATGCCCTTTTCGCGCAGGCGGAACGTCGTGCCGCTGGCCGTGCCTGCGGGAATCTTGAGCGAGCCTTTGCCAAAGAGCGTGGGCACTTCGATGCTGCCGCCGAGAGACGCCAGGGTGAACTTGATTGGAATCTCGCAGAAGAGCGCATCGCCCTGCCGCTCGAAGAGCTCGTGGTCTTTCACCGTGAGCACGATGTAGAGATCGCCCGACGAGCCGCCGGACGTGCCCGCTTCGCCGTTACCACTGGAGCGAAGCCGGGAGCCGGTCTCGACGCCCGCCGGGATGCGCACATTGATCTTGGTCGTCTGCGGTGTGCGGCCTTCGCCACGACACACCGTGCAGGGTTTCTCGATTTTTTGCCCCGTGCCGCCACAGGTGGGGCAGGCTTGGGTGAAGGTGATGATGCCGCCCGAACGCCGGATCTGGCCTGCGCCGCGACAGGTCGGACACGTTACACGTTTGGAGCCGGGCTCTGCACCCGTTCCCGTGCAGCGTTCGCAGGTCATCGCCTTGCGGAAGGAAATCTCTTTCTCCACGCCGCGCGCCGCTTCTTCGAGCGTGATCTCGAGGTCGTAGCGCAGGTCCGCCCCGTCGCGATCCCCACCACCTCCGCCGCCGCCAAACATCTCGTCGAAAATTCCTCCGCCGCCGCCGCTGCTGCGGCCACCCTGCTGGCCGAAGACCTCGCGGAAGATATCGAAGGGATCATGAAATCCTCCACCGCCGCCACTAGCGGCTGGTCCGCGGGCGCCGCCGCCCGGACCTTGGAACGCCGCGTGGCCGTAGCGATCATAGGCGGCGCGTTTCTCCGGGTCCTTGAGCACCTCATAGGCCTCGGAGACTTTCTTGAACGTCTCTTCCGCCTCCTTGTTGCCGGGATTTTTGTCCGGGTGAAATTGCACGGCCTTCTTGCGGTAGGCCTTCTTCAATTCTTCCTCGGTCGCGCCTTTTTGGGCGCCGAGCAGGTCGTAGTAATCTTCCTTCGCCATGGTAGTCGTCGGGGGCGGCACCGCGATCGCGAGCCGCCGGTTTAAATTTGATTAAATAACGGTTTCCTTCGCCGGACCCGCCGCGCCGCTCGAGACCACGACCGATGCGGGACGCAGCAGCCGGCCGTTGAGTGAGTAGCCCGTGCGGACAACCGTCAGCACATGCTCGGCTTTCACCTCGGCGCTGGGCGCGTGGGAAATTGCCTCGTGCTGGTGCGGGTCAAACAACTGCCCCGTCGGATTGATCTCCTTGAGACCATGATTGCCAAGCGCGCTCTTCAGCTGGGTGAGCACCATATCGACGCCACCCGTGAGGGTTTTCAAATCGGCGTTGGCCTGCTTCGCGGCGGCCAGGCCGAGGGCGAGGTTATCGACGACGGGCAAAAGATCTTCGAGCACGCGCGCGGTGGAGAACAGGCGCAGCTCCTCTTTTTCGCGAAGCGTGCGTTTGCGGAGATTCTCCAGATCGGCGGCCGTGCGCATGAAGCGGTCGTAGTTATCCGCCGCTTCCTTCTTCGCTACAGTCAGCGCCGCAAGATCGGCCCCCGTTGTCTCGGCAGCCGGAGGCGTGGTCGCTTGGGCGGCGGGATCGGGAGTGGGCTCGGAGGCTTGGTCGGTGGTCTTGTTCATGGCAAAAGAGGCCTAAGTAACTACGGCTTTCGCGTTTCTTCAAGCTTGTCCAGAAATCCCCGAAACGCGTCGTTGGCCTTCCTCTCGGACGATTTGAGCAAACCACTGCCGGTCTTCGCGGCGTCGCCCAACAGCCCCGCTAGATCCGTCGGCAGAAAATCCGCCAAGCCGCTCGCCGCATTGCGCTCGCCCAGTCCACGCAGCACCGCCGGCACGAAGAGCTGGCCCACGCTGGAAATGTCCGAAAATTGCTGGTCGAGACCGAGTCGGTAGGTGCTCACGCGTGGCTTTGCCTCCGTGTGATCGACGAGCACCAGCGTATCGAAACGCACGCGCAGCCGGCGAATGACCACCGGGGTATTGGTTGGCCGCTTGGATTCGCCAGCGACGAGCGCAGCCCGGAAGACATCGAAATTGGTGAAATCCTTGGCGCGTTTCACGAGAGTGAGCTGGCGCACATCGAGCGTCAGCGTGTCGATCTCCACCTTCTTATTGAAGAGCGACCACATCGCCACATCCGCCTCAAAGGAACGCAGCTGCAGGAAATCTGTCGTCGGGAAAATCGCGGGGTTGGTGATCACGAGTCCGCGCAGCGTCACCCGCCCCGAAAACGGATTCGCCGAAAGGCTCGCGATCTCTGCGTCGAACCCCGTGCGCTCGCGCAAGCCCCGCGTGAACGCCACGGGCAGCAGTGCCATCCACGCGAGCGAGAGCGCCGCGCCCACGATCACCAACAAAACCATCAGCCGCAACAGGCAGCCCCCGCGCTCACCTCCGCCCCGCCTAGCGGATCGGCTCCAACCCAGCCGCATCATCCCACGAAATTCTCCGTCAACAGCACGATCGAGGTCGTCTCGGCCGTGAAGACAAACGCCGCACCGAAGGGCAGCAGCGCGTTCGCCCCGCGCTCCAACGTCACCCCGCCACCGCGCAAGCTCCCGCTGACGACGCTCAGAATACGCGGCTGCTCGCCGCCTGAAATGTGCAGGCGCTCACCCGCGCCCAGAACGGTGCGTTTGATGCTAAATTCCGGGCAATCTGCGATCACACCCGACGTAGGCGCGGCACGCACGGGCTTGGGCTCGATGTCATGCCAGTCGATAGAGCGCAGCGATTGCTCGACGTGCATCTGGCGCGGTTTGCCGTCGAGCCCCATGCGGCCCCAGTCGTATACGCGGTAGGTTGTGTCGGAATTCTGCTGGATTTCCAAAATGAGGTTGCCCGCGTCGATCGCGTGAATCTGTCCGCTATGCACCAAAATCGAATCACCCGCCGCCACCGGAAAATGATGCACGCAGGTTTCCAGCGTGTTGGTCGCGATGGCTTGCTCAAACTGCGCGCGGGTCACGCCGCGCTTGAGTCCCACGAGAAGCTCGGCGTTGAGGCCCGTGGCGGCGATATACCAGTTCTCCGTCTTCGGCTCGCCTTTTAATTCCCCGGCGACGGATGCCGGCGGGTGCACTTGCAGGCTCAGGCGTTCGCGGCAGTCCAACCACTTCACAAGGATCGGAAACGTCTTCGCCGCCGGCCACGAAGGCCCCATGATGGTCGAACCGTGTTTGAGAATCACTTCCCGCAGCGTGCGGCCCGCGAGTTTACCGTTGGCCACCACCGATTGCGCCTCGGGACGGTCCGCGATTTCCCAGCTTTCGCCGATGGATTTGGCGGCGGGAAGCTCGCGGCCAAGTTTGGTCTCAAGGGCGCGGCCACCCCAAACACGTTCCTGATAAAGCGGTCGAAACAGCAGAACTTCGGGCATAAAATTGAAGCGAGTTTTTAGTGAATTTGGCCCGGGGGCATTTACATTTGACCGGCCCGAAGGTTAACGTGCAATCCACGCAGACTTAGAGTCGGCCAACACAAATGCCCAAGCCCGAGACTTCAAACTCAAACGACGGACCTTCTTTCCAAGCGCCACGCTACCGCCCCAATTGGTCGGTTGCGCTCGCTTGTCTGTTGTTGGGCATTTTTGTGACGGTGGCTCTGGTCGCTTACGATCCCTTCCAGAGCAGCCGCTTCAGCACCGGACCGCGCCCTAAAAACCCCATGGGCTGGGTCGGCGCTGAAACCGTTCGCGTCCTGCTTTTTAGCATCGGTGCGAGTATCTGGCTGCTCCCGGTTTTCTTTGGCTGGATGACCTACACCGCCATCAAGGCCGCCCGCTACCTCACGGGCACCCGCACCATCTCCATGATCGTGGCCATCGTGTCGCTCTCCGGTCTGGCGGGCATGATTGATACCACTAAGGACAACAATTACTTCCCCAGCGGCCCGGGTGGCTTAATCGGCAAAACCCTCTATGAAAAACTCCTCGCCGACGCCGCCGGCCCCTTCGGCTCCGGCCTGCTTTTTGGCACGCTCTACTGCGTCGCGCTGCTCTTCATCTTCACCCGCGACATCGGCACCGAGGTCGATAAAATCTTCACGAGTTTCTCGGAATGGCGTAAGCAACGCACCCAGCAAAAAGCCGCCATCGCCGCCGAAAACGCCAAGATTCGCGAGGAAAAGGCCCGCCAGCGATCCAACCCTTCCTCCGTTTCCGGCAGCCCTCTTGGCAGCCGTGACCCCATTCGCATCACCCCGCAGTTGATTAAAGAGGCCAACACCGAACCCGTCGGCCCCAGCGGCGGCCGTAAAACCTTCGCCGCCAAAACCGCCGAAGATCCCCTCGCCAAGCTTGTCACGCGCCCCCCGCTACCCGAGAGCGCCGATCCCGTCGTCACCAAACCCGTCGTCGTCCCTGCGCCCCCTCCCCGCGCCCTCACGCGCCAAGCCGCCCAGCCCGTCCCCGCCGCCGGCACCGCCACCGACATCAAGTCCCTCGCCGTCGCCACCACCGGCAAGTTCGAGCTCAACATCGTCAAAACCGAAGAGCCCAAAAAAGCCGCCAAGATCACGCTCCCGCAGAGCGATGATAAGACCTACGAGTTCCCTCCGCTTTCACTCCTCAAAGAACAGGCCAAGCCCGACTCCAGCAACAGCGAGGAAGAACACCGCGGCAACGCCGAGAACCTCCTCCGCATCCTCGGCGAATTCGGCGTCGAGGTCACCCTCGGCGAGATTCACGTCGGCCCCGTCATCACCCGCTACGAAGTCGTCCCCGCCGCCGGTGTGCGCGTCGAAAAAATCGCCGGTCTCGATAAAAACATCGCACTCGGTATGCGCGCCCAGTCCGTCCGCATCCTCGCGCCCATCCCCGGCAAAGCCGCCGTCGGCGTCGAGGTTCCCAATCTCCACCCGACACCCGTCGGTATGCGCGAACTCCTCGAGAGCGAAGACTGGGCCAACGCCAAGGCCGAGATTCCCATCGCGCTCGGTAAGGATGTCTCCGGCGTTCCGCTCATCTCCGACCTCGCGAAGATGCCCCACTTGCTCATCGCCGGCGCCACCGGCTCGGGCAAATCCGTCTGTATCAATTCCATCGTCGCTTCGATTCTCTATTCGAAGAGCCCGAAAGATCTGCGCCTCATCATGGTGGACCCGAAGGTCGTCGAGTTGAAGATCTTCAACTCCCTTCCCCACATGCTCATCCCGGTCGTGACGGAGCCTAAGAAAGTCCCCGCCGCCCTCAAGTGGCTGCTGGGCGAGATGGAGCAGCGCTACCAACTCTTCGCGAAAGTAAACGTCCGCAACATCGTCGGCTTCAACACCCGCAAAAAAGCCGGCAAGCCCGACCCTGCTCCCGCCGGCGAAGTCCAGGGCTCGCTGAACGGCGTCGATCCTCTCCTCGACGATGGCGTCGAAGTCCCCGAGCGCCTGCCCTACATCGTCGCCATCATCGACGAATTGGCCGACCTCATGATGACGGCCAAGGAAGTCGAGAGCCACATCATCCGCATCGCCCAGAAGGCCCGGGCCGTCGGCATGCACCTGATCCTGGCGACCCAGCGTCCGCAGGCCAACGTGGTCACGGGCCTGATCAAGAGCAACATGCCCTGCCGCGTCGCGTTCCGCGTGAACAGCGGCATGGACAGCCGCATCGTGCTCGACGGCAAGGGCGCCGAGCTGCTTCTCGGCTACGGCGACATGCTCTTCCTCAACCCCCGCACCAACAAGCTCTCGCGGAGCCAGGGCACGCTCGTCGAGGATCGCGAGATCCGCAGCGTTGTCAAGTTCATGCGAGATGTCGCCGGCCCGAGCTTCGAGCGCCAGCTCATGGTGCTGCGTCGCCCCAGCGAGGACGGCAATGGCCTCGCCCACCAGAGCGACGAGGAC
>JANXLP010000461.1 GCA_025355125.1 Opitutaceae bacterium
CCTGCTCGGCGCGCTCCTGCGCGACGGCTCCCTCAACCTCTCCGCCCGCACCCAGCACTACGCCTCCCTCCCCGCCGCCGCCCTGCGCTTCCTGCGTTCACCCCGCGCTCTATCTTGAGCTCAAACCGGAATACCGTGGTCTCAGGTTTTTCCTGAGACGCGGCTAAAGCCCCGCAAGGGTGTCCAGACCGGCACTCAGGCGGCCAAGATCGCGTCGAGGATAGTCCCGGTGCCGAACCGCACCGCGTCGGTCGTCGGCAGGCCCGTGGCTTTTTCCGCAGCGGCGATCTCGGCGCGCGCCGTCGCGTCGTCGAGGCCCCAGGTGTTGAGCGCGATGCCCATCACCCGCGCCGGCGCCAACGCCCCCGCTGCCGTCGCCACACGTTCGTAGAATTCCACCACGTCTTTCAGCGGCGGGATCGTGATGTCGGGAAACGCATGGAGCGTCTTCATCCCGGCCTTATGCACGAGCACAAGGTGCGTCGGCTGCGTGCCGCGCAGCAGCGGCAGCGTGGCCGTGGACGCGGGATTCAACATCGAGCCCTGGCCCTCGACCCAAAGAATGTCGTTCGTCGGACCATGCCGCATGAGCTCGGCTTCGACCGCGCCGCTGGCGTAATCGACGCGCACCGCGTCGAGACACATGCCCGAGCCGCAGATCATCATGCCCGTCTGCCCGGTGCCGATGAACGCCGATTTCATACCGCGCGCCCGCGCCTCGCGGTCAAACTCCAACGCCGCCGTCATCTTGCCGATGTTCATGTCGGTGCCGACAAAGAGCACACGCTTGCACGCCAGCTTGCGCGCCGCCGCCGAGCCGGGCTTCAGCCCCGCCGGCTCGCGCCGCATGTCCCACACGTAAACGCCCGGCCGCACCGCCGCCGCGATCTCGGGATCGGAAATCAGCGGCGTGTGACAACCATTCCAAAGCGAAATGCCGCCCTTGATCGCCGTGCGCAGATCCGGCCACCACTCTTCGCGCACGATACCACCGCTCGGCGAGATACCGATGGCCAGCGCCGTGGGCCTGCTCGCCAGCGCTTCCTCGGCGCTCGCGACGACTTTGATGTCCGGCACCTCCGGCATCTTGCTCACCTCGCGCAACGAGCGGCCTGCGGTCTCGCGGTCGATCACCGCCACGACTTCCGCACCGCGATAGCGCAGCAGCGAAAGGCCGGTCTTGCCGTGCCGCGTGGAGAAACCTCCGTGTTGTAAAATGGCCAGCCGCTGGGGCTGGCTGATGATTTCAGGCGTAGGATCACTCATGATGGGAAACTCCAAAGCCGGGTTGGGCGGAAAGCCCCAGGCGACCGGCGATCAATTCGGCGCCGCGGAAGGCGTCGTCCTCGAGGTTAATGTGACTGTCGAGATCGAGGTAATCCACGAGTCCGCCCAGCTGCGCGCCCGCGGTGTTGGCGAGTGCGCTGTTACCGTAGCAACCGACCAAAATCTTTAGGCCATGCGCCCGCGCCGTATGCACGAGCCGCAACGCACCATCGAGGCCGCCGCACTTCATGAGCTTGATATTGATGCCGTCGATGCCGCCCGCGATGCGCGTGAGTTCTTCGGCCGTCCGACAGCTCTCATCGACGATCAGCGGAATCTTCATCGTCGCCCGCAGCGCCGCGAGATCCGCCTCCTGCCCGCGCGGCAACGGCTGCTCCAAATGATCCACGCCGCGCTCCGCCAGCCACGCCGCCATCTCAATCGCCGTGGCCAACGACCAACCGCCATTCGCATCCACGCTCACGCGCATGCCTTTGGGAATCGCCGCCTGCACCGCCGTAAACATCGCGCGATCCACCTCCACGCCGGCCTTCGATCCCAGCTTCACCTTGAACGCACGCACGTCGCCTGACTCCAGCCACTGCTTCACGCGATTCGCCGCCGCCGCCGGTTCCGCGATGCCAATCGTCACCGACGTCAATGGTCCGTCGGTCGCGGGCAAACCCAACAGCCGCCACACGGGCTGGCCTAGGCGTTTGCCGAGCCAGTCATACAGCGCCAAATTCACCGCCGCGATCAACGCCGAGGGCGCACCTTCCGCCCGCAGCCGCAGATCGATCGCCACGCGCTCCCACGCCGTGGTTTTCTCCAACCATCCCTGGTGCGCGGCGAGCGCGGCGTTGAGCACGTCGAGCGTCTGCGGACGTTCATCAATGGCGAAAGGCACCGCCTCGCCCCAGCCCTCGACGCCTTCCTCGCTCCAGCGCAGCCACAGCACCGTCGTGTGCGTGGACGTTCCCCGGCTGATGGTCAGCGGGACACGCTTTTTGAAAGTGAGGATCTGATGGTGTAGGCTCGGCATGGAAAGCTGGTCGGTGAGTTTTCCGAAGCGGGCTTCGGGCGCAACGTTCCTATCCTACCGCATGCCCTGGCTCCGGCGCATCGGGGGTTCCCCCGATTGTGCTTCCTGCACGCGCGCTCTCGACTCGCCCTCGGACCACGCGTGCGTGAGCCTGCCGCCATGCCACGCCCGCGCGCCTCCCTTCCCGCCCTCAAGGTGGACGACCGCCTCGGCCCGCTCATCGCGCCCCTGCACAGCGCCGTCGATCTCGACGCCTTCTGGCGCTCCACCCTGCGCCTCCTCCGCGCCCTCGTGCCGCACCACTCGTGCAGCCTGCTCTATGGCATCGTCAACACCCACCGCCTCAACGCCCGCCACCACATGCCCGGCGCGCGGTCGGAACGTCGCTCCGTGGCGAACCTCAACATCGTCCAGGATTTTCTCGCGCGGCATCCCGGCATCCAAGGCTACACCTTCGCCCAAGTCCTCGCCGAAGATCCGACCGCCCACGAGCGCCAGCTCGCCCAACAAAGCCGCAAGCTCGAGGCATGGAACGATTTTGTGCACCTCGCTTTCTGGGACGGCTCTCGCCCCGACGCCATTCTCAGCGTTCGCCGCAGTCGCACCCAGGGCCCGTTCACCCGCGATGAGACTGCGCTGCTCTTCAGTCTTCACCCCGTGATCGAAGCCGGCTTGCAACGTCTGCGCCGCCTCGCCGAGGAGCGCAGCCAGCACCTCAGCATCGAGCGCTTCCTCGCCGAGATTCCCGTGCCCGTCGTCTTCCTCGATGCCCAACTGAAGCTCATCTACGCGAGCAACGAAGGCTACGCCGCGTGCGCCGAATGGAACTACGGCCAAAAATCCGCCCGCCGCCTCAATCCCCGCCGCAACTTCACCCTGCCCGCCGCCATCGCCGCCGCCTGCCAGAAACTCAGCCTCGCCCGGGCCGCCTCTCCCCGTGATCGACGCCTGCGCGTCCCCCATCACACGAACTCCCAACTGGCCGCGCAGATCGAGAGCGACCGACCGCACGCCTCGCCGTGGGCGCGCCCGGTTTATCGCGTCTCCTTTCTCGTCGAGCGCAGCATCGATGCCGTGCCGCTCTCGTCCAAGACCGCGACCCTCGCGTTACTCCAGCGCCTCACCGCGCACGAACGTCGCGTCGCGCTGCTCGCCACCGAAGGCGGCAACAACCGCACGATTGCCGCACGCCTCGGAAAATCCCCACGCACCGTCGAGTGCCAGCTCACGGAAATCTACCGCAAGCTCGGCGTAAAAAACCGCGTCCAACTCACGCGCGCCCTCGTCTAAATTTCAACCGCTCGCGGACCATCCGCGCGCAGCCGCTATTTCACCGGCACATAATCCCCGGGCGAAAATGCCGGCGTCGTGATCGCGTAAAATTCCAGCGCCGAGTCCGCCGCGGCCGTGAGCGAATGCTTCACCCCCGGCCGCAAAACCACCACCGAGCCCGCCTGCACCTGCGACGTCTCGCCCTCGACCACGACCACCCCGCGACCCGAGATGATGAGAAAATATTCTTCGCCGATCTTGCAGTAGCTCATCCCGGTGCCTTGGCCCGGCTCGAGTGTGAACCTCGCCACGCTCGTCCGCTCGGTCTTTCCGATTCCCACCCGGCCGATCAATTCCCGCAGCGTCACACCCGGCGCCATCGTGATAGGCGCGACCGCTTCCGGCGTGAACACGCTCGGACCAACCAGCACCGCCGGCATCACCGCAGCACTCGCCGCCGCCGCCGCGGGCCGCGTCGCCAACTCCGCGCGCGTCAGTTCGGCGATCAGCGACTTCCGCGCCGGATACGCCTTCTGCAACTCATCGCGGTAGCCCGGCTCGAAATCCGCGTAATCAAAACCCGGCGCCATCGTCGTGCCGAAGAATCCATACGCCTCGCGCGCGGCCTTGATCGGCCGCGCGCCCATCCACACGCCGGCAGGCACCGTGAACTGTGGGTGCTGTCCAGCGAGCACATCGACGCCGAGCACCACCACTTCATCGCGCCCGTCCGGATGCAGCAGGAGCAGCTCGATGGGATCGCCGATGTGAAAATGCCAGAGCTCATCCGTCTTGAGTTTGTGCATTGCCGAAAATTCCTCGCGCGTCACCAGCGCGTAGATCGCCCCGCTGAGCGTGCGCGGCGATCCAAAACGCGGCGGCAGCGCCTCGCCCGCAATCTTCTCCGTGCTACCGTAGGTGACGTGGAACCACGCCCCCTCGACGGGAATTTTTTCCATCTTGTAATGCTCGATGAGCTGCTTGGCCGGCCCCACCGGCGCCGCCACGCCCACGGCGCACATTCCGATACACGCCAACGCAACCACCACCCATTGCTCGGGAGAAAAGATCATGCGCCGGGATGGCCGATTTATTTCCTGATGGGGAGCGTTTTCTTTTTCACCCTCTACCAAGGCGCCCGGCCGAACTGCCGCCCATACTCCGCCGCGATGGTCCGCAAATCCTCCGCCGGCACCCGGGGTTGCTCGCGCAGTTGGCGAATCCAGTGCCGCGCCGCCGCCTCGTCGCCGGCGCCGATGGCATGCCGCGCGAGTGCGCCCAGCGCCAGCGGATGCCCCGGCTGAACCGCCAGCGCGCCCTTGAGTTCCCCCACCGCCTCGTCGAGCCGCTCCTCGCGAAAATAGATCATCGCGAGGTCGATGTAACCCGTGGCTTCGTTGGGCCGCAGCCGCTGCGAGGTTTTTAACTCCGCGATCGCCTCGCGGTGCCGGCCGGCCCGACCCAGACGTTGACCATAGGTCTGGTGCAACGCCGCCGACTCCGGGCAACGCGCCAACCCCGCCGCCAACGCCTGATCTCCGCGCACCGTATCGCCCATCGCCGAGAACAGAAACACCAGCAGCGCCCACGCATCCGAATCACCCGGCTCCAGCTCGACGGCCTTTTCCAACTGAGGCCGCGCCGCCGCGTAGTCCCGCAACTCCAGGAGAATTTTCCCCAACTGCCGGCGATACGCCGCCGCCTGCGGCGCGAGCGTGATTGCCCGCGCGAGCCAGCGCCGCGCGGAGACCGTGTCGCCGGCAAAATTCGCCTTCGAGGCCGCGACACTCAGCAGGTAAGGATCGTAGCAATCGTCGGCCAGTTGATCCCGCCAGGGATCGGGCAACTCGGTGAACTCCTTTTTCCCGATCATCGCCCGCAACGCATCCGCGCCCGGTTTATCCCCAAAGTGCTCGCGCACCGTCACGAGCAGCGAAAGCCCGCCGATAAAATCCGGATGCACCGCCACCGCCCGTTCCAGGTGCTCGCGTGCCTTGACCCAATCGCCAACGACCAGCGCCGCTTTCGCCAAACCCAGCAGTGCGAACGGCTGATCCGGCGCGCGCACCAGCACCGCCGCGTAGGCCTCAACCGCCGCCGCGGTTTGATTTGTTTTCAACCGCACATCGCCGAGCCGCAGCCGCGCCGGCGCGTAATCCGGCGCCCGCGCCACCGCGCGTTCAAACGCGGGCCGCGCATCTTCCAAGCGCCCAAACTCCGCGAGGATGACCGCCTGCAAATGCGGCCACCGCGCCTCGCCGCGATCCAGCCGCTCGAGGCCGGCGAGACACTGCAATGCTTCGTTATAAAAACCGTTGGCGTGATAGAGCCGGCTCAGCTCCGTCAGTCCTCCAGCAGCGCTCCACCCGCCACGAGCCCGCTCCTCTCCCGCCGCAATCCGGACTTCGAAATCGCCCGACCATGCGCCCAGCTCCGGCCGCACCGGCACGCTCGCTCGTGCGATCTCGCTCCGACTTATCGCGCGCCAGCCGAAACCGGCCACCAGCGCGGCGACGACGAGCCCGCCCCCCAGCCACAACCAACGGCGACGCGGACGGGCTGCGCTCATGGCTTCGCCTTCTGCCGCCAGAGCGTCACGCGGCTCATTTTTTCGTAAGGCGGAAACGCATAGACGCCGCCCGTGACGATCGCCGGCCGGCCCGAGCCGTCGAGGTCACCGACCGCGCAGGTGATGAGCTGCGTCGGTGCGTGGGCCAGGATTTTCTGGGTAAAATTCATCGCCCCGTCGTTCTCGAAAACCACCAGCGCCGGCGCCGCCGGATTTTTCCAATCGCCAAATCCGCTCACCGCCACGATGTCCATCGCCCCGTCGCCGTTGAGGTCGGCACCGACCGGACTGTAGGCGCCGGCAAGATCGCCGATGCGGTGGTATTTGAAAAAGCCGCCACCGAGATTTTCTAGCCACTGCAAGCCGTGCCACGGCCGCTTGCCCGGGTCGGCGTAACCGAAGCCGTCGCCGTTGCTGTAGAGGATATCGGGCCGGCCATCGCGGTTCAGGTCGCACAGGCTGATGCCGCTGCTGCCGAAATCCTCGTTGGTGGAGCCAAACAGTTTCTTCGACGTGAAATTGCCGCCACCGGTATTCTCAAAGAGGTAGATCTCCTCCCACTGCTGCGAGACGACGGCCACGATGTCGGGCGTGCCGTCGCCGTTCATGTCGGCCACGCACACGTTAATCGCGCCGGAAAGACTGAGGAGAATGTGACTCTCGAACTGCCAGTTTCCGAGGTTTCGCATCCACCGAATCTCGCCCTGATCGTAGCCAAACTGCGCCACCGCGAGATCGAGTCTCCCATCACCGTCGAAATCACCCGCCCGCACATCGGTAACGCGGGCGATGTGCTCGGCGACGATGTGCTTGGTGAAGACGCCGTGTCCGTCGTTTTCCAAAATTACCACGGCGCCGATCTTGTCGTTGTTGGGAAAAATCTCGCCCATGCAGGCCACGAGGAGATCGAGGTCGCCATCGCCGTCGAAGTCCACCGCCTCGACGTGCGCGACGCCGGGCAAGCCGGCCATCAGCACCTGCGGCGCGGCGAAAACTCCCGGCGCGGTCTGCCGCAGCCAGACGACGGCGTTGAGTTTCGCGTCACAAAACAGGATGTCGGCGCGACCGTCTTTATCGAGGTCGACGATGGTGACGTGCGTGGTCCAAGGCTTGCCCTCGACGGGGCCAGCCACTTCCTGCGCGGTGAAACGCGCGACGTCTGCGGTCGCCGTATTTTTTTGCACGACCACCGGCGGCGGGAGCGCCGCCTCGCGTGTGCAGCCGGCGGTGAGAAACGCGCACGTGGCGGCGATCAACGCGAGACCAAGCGGCGGGGCGGCCAGAGGGAATCTCATGGCAAAAGTGTCGGGCCACGCGGCGGGATGCGGCAAGGGAAAGTCATGTTGAATCGACGCGCGCTGAGGTAGGGCGGCCTTCAGTCCGCCCAGTTTGGTTCGGAGCAAGGCGGACTGAAGTCCGCCCTACTCCGGCAGGTCGCATCACCGCGTTTCAAGAATCGTGGTTAACGCCACAAAAAAGTCCGGCGATCGGAGATCGCCGGACTTGAAAACTACCCAGCCGAATAAAGTCTCGGCGGGCCGGGCACTATCGCGCGACTAGAATTCAAACGTGTTCGTGAGGCTGATCACGCGGGGCTCGGGGATCTTGTAGGCGGCGGGCGAGCCGTCGGGCTGGACCGTCACGGGGATCAGTTTCTTCGTGGCAAAGAGGTCGCGCACATTCAGCTGAACGCGCCAATTGATGCGCTTCGTGATCGCCCGGCTGTAGCCGATCCACACGTCGAACGTGTGCTCGCGGGGGCCGTAGTAGGGATTGCCCACATCGTAGCCGTCCTTCGCTCCATTGAGGCGGAAGCCGGTGACGTTCTTGTCCTGCCAACGGTAGCTGCCGCCGAGGCTCGCGCCTTTCAGCAGACCCTGGCTGAAATCATAGTTAGCCACGGTGTTGAAGCGCCAGGGGCGCAGCTCGGGCACGTTGCTGTTATTGAGGGCGAGCGCGAGTTTGTAGGCAGGGTAGGTCTCGTTGTTGAACTTATCGCGCACGGTGCCACCGGAGCCGAGGTCGAGCGCCCAGTTGCCGCCGCCCCACATGCGCATGTCGCCGAGGGGGCCCTGGTAGTCCTTGTAGCGTTGGTCGATCCACTCGGAGTAGGCCTTGCCGATGTTGAGGCGTTTGGCGTCGGTCTTCGACGCGTTCATGGCGATGTTGAGGCCTTTGACCGGATTGATCGCGAGTTCGAATTCGGTGCCTTCGGAGAGCGTGTCACCGGTGACGGCGACGCTGTTCATGCTCCAACTGCCGCCGCCGGTGGCGTAATCGGTCATGCCCCAGGCGTCCTGCATGGATTTCGGGATGGGGTTGCCGTTCCAGGCTTCGACCGACTTGCGCATGGTCGTGTATTGATCGTCGATGCCGGCTTGGGTGTAGCCCTTGGAAGCGTCGGCCGGATCGATTTGGTATTGGCGGGCGGGCTCCCAGCGGAGGACCTTGCCGGCGCCGTAGGGCGAGGAGGCGGAGGTGGTGCCGAAATTTTCCCACGAGTCGTAGCCTAGACCGGCGATGTCGCGGCCGATGCGCTTGGCGTGGACGTTGCCCCAGGCTTCACCGGCGCCGATGAGGTAGGAATTGCTCAACTCGCCCGAGAGCGTGGCCGTGGAGACGGCGGTGCGATAGCGGTTAACTTTGAGGGCGATGCGGCCTTCGAGCGCAGAGAGCGTGAAGCCGTAGTCCTTGGTCTCGCCGGTGGGCGAGGCGACGCGATTACCGAGAATATCTTTGCGCGACGCATCGGGCTGGAAGTTGGCCGACTTGCTGTAAAAGAGGCTGGCGTTCATCCCCAGCGGA
>JANXLP010000532.1 GCA_025355125.1 Opitutaceae bacterium
AGAACAAATACACGACGATCATCTCGCACCGTTCCGGCGAGACCGAGGACGTCACCATCGCCGACATCGCCGTCGCGACGAATGCCGGCCAGATCAAGACCGGTTCCGCCAGCCGCACCGACCGTATCGCGAAATACAACCAGCTCCTCCGCATCGAGGAAGAGCTCGGCGCCAGCGCGATCTTCGGCGGCAAACTCTAATAACACCGGGCGCGCCGGCGAGCGGTGCGCCTATCGATACAGGCGGGGTGGATTCCACCCCGCTTTTTTGTGCCTCACGGAAACCACGTCAGCAACGCCGCGCTCACCAGAGCATGCCCCTGCGCGTTCGGATGATTCCGCTGCGACATCAGCGCCTCCGTTACCCCGCCCGCCTCCGCGTGTTGCTTGAACGCCGCGTAGCTGTCCGCGAGACCCACGCCACTCTCTCGCGCCAACGCACGAATCTGTTCGGCGTGCAACGCGAGCGTATCTGCCGGATCAGCCCACGGCTTCCCGAGGTCCGGTGTTGGGGTTAGCAGAACCACCTTCACTCCCGCCGCTTTCGCCTGCGCGATCATCGCACGCCAAGCCGTAGCCGCACGCTCTAGGCCCATGCCGCGATCATTGAGTCCGTAATCAATCGTTACGACATCGGGCCGCAGGCTCAGCACATCGCGTTCAAATCGCCGCGCGCCCTTCTCGGAGTCTTCGCCCCCGATCGCCGTGACCACGACATTGATTACCGCGTGCGGATATTTTTCCGCCAGCCCGGCCTTCAGTAAATGAGGGTAAGCGTCCAACGCGCGCACCTCCGGCGTCTTAAAATATCCCGCCGGCACGCTGTGCCCGTGGCACGCAATCATGACCGCGCGATTTTTCGGCCAGTCCACGCGACACAGCGTCGCCACCTCCGAGAGGTATGTCGTGCGCTCTGCGACTGCAAGCGGCGCCACCGGGGTTTGCGCGCATAGAACGGCTACGTCACACAGCGCCAACATAAGCCAAAACATTCGTTTCATAGAGGTCACCAAACACAACCGACCGCGCCCGCGTCGTCCATCCGCAACCCATCCTTGCACCCGGCGCCTAAATCAAAACCAATAGATCCTCTCAATCCTCCCCACGCCCCATGTCCGACCTCCCCGATTGCCAATACTGCCGCCAAGACCAGCGCCTCCAGGATCTCATGATCGAGATCGCCCCGATGCAGGTCTCGACCCTCTACCTCTTCAAAGAGCAGACCTATCGCGGTCGCTGCGTCGTCGCCTACCGCGCCCACGTCAATGAGCTCTTCGAACTGAGCGACGCCGAACTCGCGCTCTTCACGCAAGACGTCGCCCGCGCCGCCAAAGCGATGCAAGCCGCCTTCGGCGCCACCAAGATCAACTACGGCGCCTACTCCGACAAACTTCCGCATCTGCACATGCACCTCGTGCCAAAATACAAAGACGGCCCGAGCTGGGGCACGACGTTCACCATGATGCCCGAACCCAAGCAACTGCTCACCGACGCAGCTTATGCCGAACTGATCGGTGCGATCAAAGCGAAGCTCGGTTGATTCAAGGTAGGGCGTCCGTCTCGCGGACGCCTCTTGAATGTCACCACCACCGGCAAGGCGTCCGCAAGACGGGCGCACTACCCTCAGACAGCCTCACTCGCTCACAGTCGGCGCAACTTCAGGAACCGCGACGACCGGCGGAATAATTTTGTCCGCAACATAAATCATGTAGCTGGTGCTCTTGGCCGTCGCGTGCTTTTTCGAAGGAATCGCCTTCACCGTGAAGCCGCTATTCGCGAGCCGGCTTTCAAAAAGCTTATCGGCGCCCGAAGACCAGATGGTAACGCGTCCACCCGGCTTGAGCGCCTGCGCGATGCGCTGGATGCCACGCAGATCATAAACCTTGGCGTTGCCCGACTGCACCATCGCCGAGGGACCGTTGTCGATATCGAGCGCGATCGCGTCGTAGGGCTGGGCGCTCGATCGTGCGATCACCGAACGCACGTCCTCGGTCAAAATTTTCACGCGCGGATCGGTCAACAGCGCGCCATTAAGTTCAGCCAACATCGTGCGATTCCATTCCAAAACCGCCGGAATCAATTCCGTGACATGCACCGTCGCCTTCTTACCCACCTTTGAAAGCACGCCCTGCAGCGTGTAGCCGAATCCCAAACCTCCGATCAGAATCCGCGGCTCCGTCGACGACATGAGTCCTTCCGTCGCCAGTTCGCCCAGCGAGAGCTCAGAGGCGGTCGCCGCCGAATTCATCAGCTCCTTGCCGTTGACGCGGATACTGTAGCGGCCGTCGTGAGAGTGCAGAGTGAGACGGGCACCATCGGGGGTCTTCGCTTCAGCCAGAATTATTTGCGGTTTCATGCGTGGTTCGGAGATCATGGCACGAACCGGGCGAGAACACACGACGAACCTTGCCTAAATTTTCCCTGTGTTACCTGCGAACGTTTGGTCTAGTGTTGGACTCATTTCCCGATGCCCGAGTTTATCAACATCTCCGTTTACAAGTTCGCCCCGCTCACCGAGCTCCCGCCGCTGCGCGTGCGCCTGCTCCAACTCACCAAAGCGCATGCGCTGCGTGGCACGATTTTGCTCAGCCCCGAGGGCATCAACCTCTTCGTCGCTGGCACCCGCGTGAACATCACCAAGCTCCTTGACGCCTTGCATGCCGTCCCCGGCCTGGAAGATCTGACGCCCAAGGAAAGCATCAGTAGCGAGCAGCCTTTCAACCGGATGCTCGTGAAGATCAAAAAAGAGATCATCGCGTTTGGTGTAGAAGGCATCGACCCCGCCCGCCGCCCCACCGCCAAACTCCCCGCCCGCACCCTCAAGCAATGGCTCGACGAAGGCCGCCCTGTGACGCTGCTCGATACGCGCAACGACTACGAGGTGCGTATGGGCACGTTCCGCGGCTCCGTGCCCGCCGGCATCGCCCATTTCCGCGATTTCCCGGACGCTGTCGCAAAACTGCCGGCGGAGCTGAAGAACCAGCCCATCGTGATGTTCTGCACCGGCGGCATCCGCTGCGAAAAGGCCGGCCCGTTCATGGAGCGCGAGGGCTTCACCAACGTCCACCAGCTCGACGGCGGCATCCTGAAATATTTCGAGGAATGCGGCGGGGCCCATTACCACGGCGAATGCTTCGTCTTCGACCGCCGCGTCGGTGTGGACCCACAGCTCCGCGAGACGAAATCCGTGATGTGCTTCAACTGCCAGATGCCACTCACGCTCGCCGAGCAGCAAGACCCCCACTACGTCGCCGACAAAACCTGTCCGCACTGCTTCCAAGGCAAGCCGTCGAAGAAAGCGCTTCCGGACTTCTGAGCCCGAGGTGGGCCGTGCGCTCCGCGCGCGGCCAAGACAGTCATTTGTCTCGCGCCGCAGCCTTTCCCCACTGCGTTTT
Source organism: Opitutaceae bacterium (assembly GCA_025355125.1). GTDB lineage: Bacteria > Verrucomicrobiota > Verrucomicrobiia > Opitutales > Opitutaceae > Tous-C4FEB. Next base: position 3,395 of record JANXLP010000532.1, read on the forward strand.
TGATATCCCCGTGCCGATCTGCCGCGCGCGGAGCGCACGGCACGCCTTCATATCTGCTTACCACATCCAACGCCCGGCCATCACGCGCTGAGACCACGGAAAGAATTCTTTCGGCTCCGCCACAAATGCCGTCGAGGCGACCGGTCTAACCGGACGATCCCCTCGAGCCGGCGGATTAGGCAACGCCTGCCCCGCCGCCTCGCGCAACTTGTCCTTCTTACTCTTCCGTTTCCCCTTCACGCCGCCGGTGCCCGCCAAAAGTGGGGCCGGCACCTCGGTTGCCTGGGGCTCGAAACCCACAATCTGCTCACGCTCTACCGTGAGCCCGTTGCGCTTCTCGATCACTTGAAAGTGCCCGTGCGTCTCGGCGCTGATAAAGCTCACCGCTACCCCACTCTCTCCTGCCCGGCCGGTGCGCCCGATGCGATGCACGTAGTCCACTGCGGAGCGCGGCAGATCGTAGTTCACCACCACAGGCAACTGGTCGATATCGAGACCACGCGCCGCGAGATCCGTCGCCACGAGCACACGGATTTTCGACGCCTTGAAATTCGCCAGCGCCTCCGTGCGCGCGCCCTGGCTAAGTTCGCCGTGCAGCGCCGAGGCATCGATCCCTGCACGCCGCAATTTCTCCGCCACGTGCTCTGTCGCATATTTGGTCGCGACGAAAACCAGCACGCGCGTCCATGCATTTTCTTCCACGAGGTATCGGAGCAACTGCGTCCGTTGCGGCGCATCCACCTCGATGGCGCGCTCGGTGATCGCCGGGGCCGTTGTCACCTCCGCTGCGATTTCGATCTGCGTCGGCTCACGCAGGAGCGCGGCCGCCAGCGCCGCCACCGCTGGCGGAAACGTCGCTGAGAAAAACAAACTCTGCCGCTTAGCCGGCAGTAACGCCGTGATCCGACCCAGTTCCTCCGAGAATCCGAGCGCCAGCAAACGATCCGCCTCATCAAGGACGAGCGTCGCGACCGCCGACAGTGAAACCGCCTTGTGATGGATCAGATCCAATAATCGCCCCGGCGTCGCGACGATGATGTCCGCACCGCCTCCGAGCGCCATCATCTGCGGGTTGATGGAAACGCCGCCATAGACGACCAGCGTCTTGATCGGCTCGGGCAGATAACGTCCATAGCGACGCGTGGCTTCGCCGATCTGTGCCGCCAGTTCACGCGTGGGCACCAAAATCAAAGCGCGCACGAAGCGCCCGGATTCCCGGCGACTCGCGGACAGCCGTTGCAAGATCGGCAGCACAAACGCCGCCGTCTTCCCAGAACCCGTCTGTGCCGAAGCCCGAATATCGCCCCCGCGCAGCACCGCCGGGATCGCCGCCGCCTGAATCGGCGTCGGCGTGGTATAGTTTTGATCGGTAACCGCGCGGACCAGCGGCGCAGAGAGACCCAGTTGGGAAAACGGCATGACCTAGTCGATGACGCGGCGACCTGCCGGTGGAAACGTTAAATCTAAAGACGACATCGCACGGCACTTCTCCGCCCCTTCACGTCGTTCTCCCACATCTCACGCCGCCGCCGCGACCGCGAGCCGCCGACTCTCCTTGAGATCGAGCTTGCCGGTCCCCAGCACTGGAATTTTTTCGACCCGATGCACGAGCCGCGGCACCCACAGGGCGGCAAATCCCGCCGCCAGCAGGCGTTCGCGCACCTCCCCTGCTTCCAACTCCAATGTCGTCAACAGCACCAGCGACTCGCCTTTTGACGCATCGGGCACACCCATCACGATGGCGACGTAGGCCTCGGTCTGATCGAGATCAAAGACCTCCACAATTTTCTGTTCGATCGTCCCGTGCGGCACCATCTCGCCGCCGATTTTTGAAAACCGCGAGAGCCGGCCCTCGATGTAGAGAAAACCATCCTCATCGAACCGCCCGAGGTCTCCCGTGACAAACCATCCGTCGCGAAACGCCGCGCGCGTTTTTTCCTCATCGTCGAGGTAGCCCGCAAAGACGTTGGCCCCTTGGAACAGCACCATTCCGGTCTCCGTCATCGGCAGTTCCTGCCACGTCTCAGGATCGACGATGCGCGCCGACATGCCCGGCATCATCCGCCCCACCGCGCCATGACGCTGACCGAGCTGCTCCTCGTTGGTCGAGAACACCACCGGAGGATTCGGCTGGTTGATATTGCAGGCCGGAGTCGCCTCCGTGAGTCCGTAGCCCTGCATGATTTCGAGATGAAACGTCTCCATGAATCCACGCGCAAGATCCTCGGGTAGCTTCTCCGCGCCCGTGACCACGAGGTCCAGCGAACGCAGTTCGCCGGGCTGCGCTTTTTTCAAAATCGGCCGGAGAAACGTCGGCGCCCCGAGCAGCACCGTGGCCCGCTCATCGCGGATCGCCTCGATGATTTTACGCGTGTCGAGCGGGCTCGGCACGGTGACTACCACGCAGCCCCGCAGCATCGGATACCAGAGCGTGACCGTGAACCCGAAGCTGTGAAACACTGGTAGGCACCCGAGCAGGGAACACGCCTCGGGCAAAATCGAGAGCGACGAGATCTGCGCACAGTTGGCGAGGATGTTGCGGTGCGAGAGCACCACTCCCTTGGGTTCGCCCAAACTGCCGCTGGTGAAAAGCAGGCCGCCCTCCGCGCGGTCACCGATCTTGGGTAGCCCGAGCAGATCCGCGCACCACTGGTTAGGCAGCAGCGAGGCCGCGAGCAGCCACGGTAGCATCGCGCGCTTGCCGCCGCAGGCCACGATCTCGCTCTTCAGATCTAGGGTCCGCTCCGGCCACGGAAAATTCGGGAGCTTCGCGCGCATCGCCTCCGCGCTGATGATCGTGGCGATACCGCCCAACCGAAAACTCGCCTCCAGGCTCGTGCGCGACGTGGTGAAATTCAGGTTAACCGGCGTCTTGCCGGCGGCCAAAATCGCGAGATTCGCGATGAACGCCCCAGCGCCCGGCGGCAGCACCACACCCACGCGCTTCTCCGGCACGGTCGTGCGGATGCGCCGCGAGAGCGTCGCCGCCGCCGCGTAGAGTTGCCCGCAGGTCAGCGCGCGCCGCTCCGCCGTCCGGTCGATCACCTGCACGTGCGAAGGATGCTTCGCGAGCGCGCGAATGCACTCGCGCCCGAGATGCCGCTTCAACACCGGCCGCTCGTCGAAGGCCACCCGCCCCAGATCGAGCAGCTCGCGCCGCGCCCACGCCGGGCTGGCTTCCGCCGCCGGCGTCGCCCGCCCGAACGCGATGAACACATGCGTCGGCAGCAGGCGCGGCGATTTCCACAGGTATTTGTTGCCTGCAAAGGAAAACACCGAGCCCCACAGCCCGTCGATCGCCGCCGCCACCACCGGCACCTCGGCCTGCCGCGCCATCACCTCGAACCCGCGCTGGATCGCCATCAGTTGACCCGTGCGAGAAATGTGCCCCTCGGGACACACGCACACCACCTCGCCCGCCTTCAATGCCGCGATCGCCGACTTCATCCCCGCGCGCGGTTGCTCGGCGGAGATCGGAATCGAGCCGCTGATCTTAAAAACCCAGTTGAAGAATTCGTTTCGCGTGAGCCCCTGGTAACCGACGAACCGGATCGGCCGCGGGCAGGCCAGTTGCAGCACCACGACATCCACGTAGGAAATATGGTTGGTGAGGAGCAACACGCCGCCCGTGACAGGCATATTTTCCGCACCGCTGGTCCGCACGCGATAGAGCAGACGCGCGGTCAGGCTGGCGATCAGTTCGATGAAAAGCGGCAGGTGGGAACGACGGCGAAAAGCAGGGGTGGGCATACGCGCAAGAAGGTTATGCGGAAAGGGACGGAGCAGGTTCAAAGCTATTTATGGCCGGGATTTTCGACGCCGGGCGCGTCATCGGTGATGAAGTGCCGGAAGCGATGATATGAAAAACCCACCCACAGCAGCACCACCCCGAGCACCACGAACGCGCCGATGCGATAAAGTGTCGAATCAATGTCCACGACGAAGACGCGTGGCACACACAACAATAGCCCGCCCAGCCCCACCAACCGCGCCGCCCGCTCCCGCGCGAAGAGCCCGAACAGAAACAGCGCGATTGCCGCCAGACCGCACAGCATCGTCGCGTAAGGCGCCAGCGCCTCCCCTTGCCGGATGAACAGCGCCGCGAGCACCAGCCAGCCCGTGATCGGGTGAACCCACGACGCCCACCGCCGCCACGCCACCGCCCCTTCGCCCACCCACCACCGCGCCAGCACCGGCAAAACCGCCAGCACCACCGCGAGCGCCACCGCCGATAAAATCTCCGCACCATTCGCATCGCGCCCAAACCCCATCACCCACCCCGCGCCCCAGCCCAATACCACCGAGGCCGCCGTGAGCGCGGGCACCAGCCCTGCCCGCCACGCCAGCGCGGCGATTGCGAAGCCCATCAGCGCCACCGCGCCCACTCGCGTCGCCCCGTCGAGCGTGCAACCAAGCGCCATCAACGCTACCACGGTGGCGAGCGCCGTCTGCACCGCCGGCGTCCACTCGCGCCACCACACGTGCGCCATCGACTCCCGCCGCGCCGCCGACGCCGCGAACCCGACTGCCGGCACCCACGCCCCCAGCGCCGCCACGCCGAGCCAGCCAGCGGCGGGATTCACCACGCTCCGCAGATTGAGCGGTCCATAAATCAACCACCCCAGCGCGAGCGCCAGCGTGCTGAGCCCCGCCAACGGCCAACCGCGCACCCACCCCGCGCCCGCCATGACCAACCCCGCCACTCCCACCGCCGCCGCCAACGCGGGTGCCGGCGCGAGGCCCTTGAACCACGTGGCTTGCAGTGCGACGACCGCTGCCGTCGCGAGCAACGCCCGCGCGCCCGCCAACCACCCGCGTAGCTCTCCCGTCGCCGCCACCGTGGGCCGATGCAGCGCCCACGCCGCCGCCAGCGCCGCAGTGAGCAACACCGCCGCATTGGCCCAGAGTTGCCACTCAGGGAGAACCCCCCGCGTATAGCCGATCATCGCCATGTGCGCCGCCAGCAGCGCGACCCCGGCGGCCGCCACCGGTCCCGTCCAACCGCGTGTCACCGCCCCGCCCGCCACCGCCGCGACCGCCAGCCCCACGGCCAACATCGGACTCCAGCCCGAGCTGCGCCACGCTTCCGCAGTCAACGCCACCACGAGCCCCAGCGCCCCGTCCGCCGTGAGCTGCCACGCGCGCTCCCCGCCCAACCACCGCTCGTTCCAACCGCTCCACAGCGCCGCTCCGAATACCACCGCGACGGCGGCGATCACTTCGTTCCCATCCAGCGCCCCACTGCGCAGCGTGATGTGAGCCGTGAAAAACAGCAGTGCCCCGCCCCACACCACCGCCGCCGCGATCCGCAACGCCTTAAAGCCCGACTCGCGCGCCGCCACCAACATCACGAGCGCCTGCGTGAGCAACACCAGCGCCCGCACGTGCCCCGACCATTCCGTGATGACCGCGAGCGCCAGGAGCCCAGCGGCCTTGCACGCGAAGACCGGCACCAGGGGCTCCCGCGCATCCAGCCGCCGCCACGCTAACGCCGCCGCCGCGCACAGCCCCGCCGCGCCTAGGTAAAAAAACGTCAGCGAACTGCTCCGCAGATGCAACGTGAGCGCGAGCCCCAATAACACCGCCAGTCCCGAGTTGACCGACTGCACCGCCCGCATACGCCCATTGATAATCGCACCGCCGCGCCGCGCCGCCACCCAGTCCGACAAAAAGAAAATCGCGCCCAACGCCACCAGCCACGCCCAGCCCTCCGCCAGCCGATCACCCGCCCGGCTCGGCCACGTGAACAACGCCAGCCGCGCGAAAATCGCATACGCCAGCGGCATCGCCAACGCCACCGGCGCGTCCCAACCGCGCGCCAGCCGCAGTCCCGCCGCGCCCATCGCGAGCACTGTCGCCATACCCACCGCCAGCGTTCCCAGTCCACATGAGAACGAGAACCACCCCGCCGCATAGCCCAGCGCCACCGCCATGGTCGCCACCACCGGCGAGCGCCGCCACAGCGACGCCGCGAAGATCACCCCGACCGCCACGAGCTGCGCCGTCACCGCCTGCCACGCCTCTTCCAGCACGCGCAAAGCCGGCACCGCATACGCCGCGTAGGCGCTGAAGTAGAGCAACGCCAGCCCGCCGCCAAAAATAACCGCGCCAAATTTCGGCACGCGCCGCTCCAGCCAAAGCCCCAACCCGCTCACGCCCGCCACCACCGCCAACAACTCCGCCAGCTTCACCCACGGCGGCGTGTGCAACGACACATAGATCCCGAAAAACACCACGCCGATGACCGCCAGTAACGCGCCGACTCGCGTGGACCACCACGCACCCAGCCGCACCTCCGCATTGCTCTCACCGCTCGGCGGCCAGAGCTGAAATTGCTGCAACGCCGCCCGCAACCGCGACCAATCCGAAGCGCGGGGCATCGCCCCCGTCTCAGCCCCACGCCGCGTGAGCATGGGTGGCAACAAGGGTGGTTCGCTCGGCTCATTCGGCCCTACAGCCGGGCTCGCTACGTCCGCAGGCGCCGGCGCGACGAACCGCGGCATTGCATGCGAAGGCGTCGGAAATTTCCTCTCCAAATCGGCGACGCGCACCCGCAACTCAACGAGCTCGGACTCGACCCCGACCATGCGCCGACGAATGGCCGAAATTTCCGGGTGCGAGTCCAACGGTTCGGGTAGGTTGTTCATTTTGAGGAAAGTTTCCAAGCCACCGCGCCCGCTTCGAGCCGACGCAATATATCCAACCCGTCCTGTAATCGTTTCGCCGGCAGTTCACGCGTGATCTGTGCGACGACATCGAGATAGAGCGGCGTAATTTTCTGCCACAAGGCCCGGCCGGCCGGCGTCAGCGAGACGCGATAAACGCGCCGATCCTCCGGGTGGTCGTTACGCCGCACCCAGCCGTTTTTTTCAAGCCGGTCGAGCAGGCCGGTCACATTGGAGCGATCCACCACCAGCCGGTCACCCAATTCGCGCTGGCTGATTCCCGCCGGCTCGTTCGCCAGAATATTGAGGACGTTATATTGCGAGCCCGTCAGCCCGTGCGGGCGGAACAGGCGCTGGCTCTCCCGTAGAAAGGTGTCGGCCGTCGCCATCACGGCGGCGACGAGATCCAGGCTGCTCACGGGGCTCGGGGCGGAGGCGGCGGGTGCGGTTTTCAAGCGTGCGCAATGATTGCCAGCGCAATGGTTGATATGTCAACTTACTTTACGGGCGTCGCAATTTTCTCCGCTCGCAGATCGCGCAGCAGTGCCGCGAATCCCGGGAAATCATATTCGAGCCGCCGCAGATCGCGCCGGTGCCGTTCCATTTCGCGCAGCGCACAGGCGATCTCGTGCGGCAGGCTCGGGCGCTCGGTTTGGTAAACCCGCCACTTCAGCTCCGCCCGCGTGTAAGGCGGCCGCCCGCTCTCCTGCCCCGCCAACCATGCGGCTTCGCTCACGTCGTTGTCGCGCCCACAGAGCAGCCACGCCTCCAACGCCGGCACCGCGACGCCCACCACGCGCACCACACGCGCCCGGCCGTGCGCCGGCGGCAACCGCTTGCTCGTCTGCCGAAAGACCGCGCGCAACTGACACATCCGGCACTGCGGGTGGTAATACTGCGGCGCATCGTGAGCCGCCGTATGCACGGGCGAATCATCGGAGTCACAGCTCACCACGAGCGCATCGACATCCGTGTTGAAATGCAGGTGACGGATTACGGAGGGCAAAACCTGGATGACATTGGGCCAGCCCCGCGCACGGAATCCCGCCGGCGCGACCTGCGGCGCGGCGCCGAGCGCGGCCTCAACCAAGACGCGGAGCACCGCCTCATCAGCCGGCGATTCGCTGAGCAGCGCGACCTTCATGGCTCCTCCGGCACCCCTCCGAGGATGCCGCTGAACCACATGTCGCCGAGCGAGCCCTCGCGCAGCAGCTCGGCGAGATCCGCCCGGTCCGCCAGCCGCTCGAAGCGCGCCTCGTGGCCGTGCTTTTGCATGATCACGATTTCCTCCGGATGATCACGGAACAGATCGAGCAGGTAGGGCGAGTGCGTCGTCGCGATCACCTGCACGGGCTCGCGCGTTTCTCCCAACGACGCCGGATAACTGAGCCGGTAAAGCGCGTCGCGCACCTCGCGCAACATGCGCGGGTGAATGCCACGATCAATCTCCTCGATGCAGACCACCGCGGGCGGCACCGGGTCGAGCGACAGCACCAACATGCCGAGCAAATAAAGCACGCCCTGCGAAAGATTCTCCGCTCTTACCGCCGGCTCCTCCAAACCGATGCCTAAAACGAAGCCAATCCGGTCGCCGGGTTCATCTTGAAAAAAAATTCCCGTGAACTCTGGCAGCAGGCGAATCAACTCGGCCTCCACCCGCGCAAACGCCGCCGGCGAATGATGCTGTCGCGCCGCCAACACTGCGGCCAGGTTGCCCCCATCGCCCGCCAGCTCGGCTTCGGCCGAGCGCGGAGACGGAGCGGCCATCGCCTTGTGGTCAAAAAAATAACTCCGCATGGTCGCGAGTTTCGCTTTCACCCCCGCCCACTCCTCCGGGCTCGGCGACTCTACCCTCAGAAGATCGCACACTAAATCCGAAACACATGAGAGGCGCGCCGAGACTTCGGCGTGCGGCGACGCAAATCCAAACGTGATCTCCGGCCCGCCGGCGAGGCTCGGCAGGCCGGCATCGCCCAACGGCAATCTTGCGAGCGCGCGCAGCGTTTGCAGGGCCTGGATGAGGCTCGTCTTACCGCTCCCATTGGGGCCGATCACGAGGTTAAACGGCGCGAGCTTGAGGCTGGTCGCGCGCAGGGCTTTGAAGTTTCGGAAGGCAACGGAGGCGATCACGCCCTTACGTTGAGCCAACCCAACTCCCGCCGCCAGCCCTCAGAATTGTCACGCAACCGTCGCCCCGCCGTCACCGGTCCGTCGCATGGACCCGTTACGCTTGGGGTCTCATGCGCCTACTCCGCTTCCTCCCCGCCCTGCTCTTAGCCGCCGGCTCCCTCGCTGCGCAGCCCGTGACCACGGTCACGCTCAACGGTCAGATATTCGTCAACCAGGGGCTCGTCGGCGTCGGCCGGATGCCGGCCGCGCTGAAAGACAAATTCGGCGAAACGTTCGGCTCGTTCTCCGCCTTCACATTCCAACCCGGCTCATGGCGCCGCAACGCCGACGGTTCCTATTCCGGCACACTCTTCGCCCAGCCCGACCGCGGCTACAACGTCACCGGCACCACCAACTACGTCTCACGCTTCAACAAGATCACCGTCGCCTTCGCCCCCGCACTCGCCGGCGCCGCGACGCAAACACAGGTCGGCCTCACGCTCGCCGACACCGTGAAATACTCCGAAGCCGACGGCACGCCCTTCACCTCGCTCGATCCGACGTCCGTCGGCACCGGCACGCGCGCGGGCTTCTCTCCGTTGCCGCAGGCGTTCAACGGACGTCTCTCGCTCGATCCCGAAGGTATCGTCGTCAACGCTGATGGCTCGCTCTGGGTGAGCGACGAATACGGCCCCTATATTTTCAAATTCACCGCCGAGGGGAAACTTGTCGCCGCTATCCGCCCGCCCGAGGCGCTTATTCCAAAACGCAACGGGGCCGACTCCTTCGCCTCCAATAATCCCGGCCCCGGCCAGCCCGTCCCCTCTCCCGCCGATCCCACGACCGGACGTCAAAACAACCAGGGACTCGAAGGCCTTTCGGTCTCGCCCGACGGCAAGACCCTCTTCGCTCTGCTCCAGTCGGCCACCCGCCAGGACGGCGGCACCGGCGGCACGGGCCCGCGCCGCTACACGCGCCTGCTCGCCTACGATCTCACCAACGCCGCTGCTCCCGCACTGAAGGGCGAATATGTTATCGCGCTCCCGACCTACCTCGTCGGCACGGCGGCACGCGTGCCGGCCCAGAGCGAACTGCTCGCGATCAACGGCACTCAGTTCCTCGTGCTCGCCCGCGACGGCAACGGCCGGGGAATCGCCTCCGCCACATCGCTGTATCGCAGCATCCTCGTCTATGACATCACCGGCGCCACCAACATCGCCGGCACCGCCTACGACACCGCCGCCACGCCCATCGCGCCCGGCGGCGTGCTCGTTGCCGGTCTCACGCCAGCCACCTCCGCAGTGCTCGTCGATATGAACAACGCCGCGCAGCTCGCGAAGTTCGGCCTCAACAACGGCCCGGTGGACGACGCGAACACGCTCTCTGAAAAATGGGAGGGCCTCGCGCTCGTCCCGGCGCTCGATCCTGCCGCGCCCAACGACTGGTTTCTTTTCGTCGGCAACGACAACGATTTTATCACGACCAACGGGTTCCAGGATGGCGGCGCCTACGCCGCCGCTTTCGACAACGACACGATGGTGCTCGTCTATCGCCTCACGATCCCGACCCGCGTGGTGAATTTCTCCAGCCGCGCCATGACCGGCTCCGGCGTCGGTGCGCACGTGCTGGGCTTCGTCGTGAGCGGCGCAAAACCCAAGACCGTGCTCATCCGCGGCGTCGGCCCGGCACTCACGGGTTTCGGCATCACCGGGGCCCTGCCCGATCCGACGCTGACGGTTTCCAATACCGCCGGTCAGGTCGTATTCAGCAACAACGACTGGGGCACCGCGGGCGATGCCGCCGAGCTGCGCACGGCGGCGCTGCGCTCCGGGGCCTTTGCCCTGACCGACGGCAGCAAGGACTCTGCGCTTTTGGCAAATCTCGATCCCGGTGCCTACACGGCGCAGGTGACCGATGTGAACGGGGCTACGGGGCTGAGCCTGGTCGAAGCGTTCGAACTGCCATAAGTCCGGTGAGACTGGGCTTGCAGGTGGGCCGTGCGCTCCGCGCGCGACCGTTGAACTCCGCCACCACCGATCTATTCACGGTAAGTCAGCGGACCGGTTCTGAAGAGCTCACGACTAACGACGGACTCGGCCGCGCGCTCCGCCGCGCGGCCGAG
>JANXLP010000547.1 GCA_025355125.1 Opitutaceae bacterium
TTAAAAAGAAAGTGGGAGACGGAGTAAGTCAGAGGCCGGGCGGCGGACGCACGAAAAAAAGAAGACCGGAACGTGAAGTTCCGGTCTCGGTGAATAAGCTGATGAGCTGAAGTCCTATCCTACTTTTTCGAGCAGGCCGACGAGAGCGGAGCCGGAAATAGACGGAGTCTCGGACATCCGGGTGAACTGCATGTTGTATTTAGACATGATTTCCCAAACACGATTTTCGGTAAGGCCTGTTTGCCGGGCGATGGCGCTCGCGGTTCTCCACGTATAATTTGGGCCATCCAAAGCCATGAAGACCTTTCTCTCATCTTGATCGATAATAACTTCTTTCCAGTTCATAAATTTAAGATAGCTAGGCTGACTTATTTTTCAAGCACTCAGGTTTCACTTTGTTAACGATTATGTCCTCGATCTGATCTCGGAGGGCTGATTCGTCGAGTTGAGGGTTGGAGTGCTCCTCTTTGCCGTAGAGCAGGTTTTTGGGTTTAAATACAGTCATGAGTGCGACGAAGACTACGACTCCTATAAAGAGTCCAACGATCCATAAGAATCCCGTCCACTTGTTGGTTTCGCTAAACCCGGCGTAAATCAGAACGAGACCGAGCGTGCTTTCCACGATGAGCAATGTGAGGACAAAGAAACTCAACGGGGTAGCGATGGCTTTTACGAGCTGCACCCAGTGCATTTGTGTGAGTCTGGCCATGATGAGAAATCTACAAATAGGGGCTATTCAGATTTGGTAGGTTTATCCATCGCGTTTTTGAGGGCGGGGATTTGCTCCAGGAGTTTGTCGAAGCGGATGCCCGTGAGCGACTCCAGCACGGGTGGGAGTTGGCTTAGGATCGTCGTGACGTCGCCGGTGAGCTTGCTGGCGCCGCCGCCGGGGCCGCTGCCGTTACTGATGATGATCATCTTTTCCGTTTTCGCGAGAGGGGCGGAGATCTGGCCGGCGATCTCGGGGAGCGCGCGGACGATGAGTTCGATGATGGCGGCCTGGTTGTATTCCTTGAACGACTCGGCCTTTTTCCGCATCGCCTCAGCGGTCGCGAGACCCTGCGCCTCGATGACGGAGGCTTCGGCGAGACCGCGGGCTTTGTTGGCTTCGGCCTCGGCGGTGCCGGTGGCTTTGACGACATCGGCGGCGGCGAAACCGGTGGCCTTGGCGGCGGCGGCGGCGCCGGCGGCTTCGGCTTCGAGTTGGAATTTGCGGGCGCTGGCGAGGGTCTCGACTTTGTAGCGCTCGGCGTCGGCGGGCTTTTGGACGTTGGCTTCGAGCTCGCGTTGCTTGCGGCGGATTTCCTGTTCTTGGAGTTCGATCTGTTTCTGTTTCTCGATGATGCTGACCTGCACTTCCTCGGCTTTGACGAGCTGGTTGGTTTTGAATTTCTGGAGGTCGTAGGCGAGTTCGGACTCGGCCTTCTTCTGGTTCACGGAGGCGGTGTAGCCGGCGAGGTTCATCTCGTAGTCGCGTTTGGCCTCGGCGATTTTCGAGTCGGCGGCGAAGCGGGCTTCCTGGCCGGCTTGCGTGGCTTGGGACGACTTGATCATCGCGTCGCGGTCGGCCTCGGCTTGGGCGATCTGGGCGTCGCGTTTGACTTGGGCGATGCGGGGCTTGCCGAGGGCGTCGAGGTAACCCTGCGTGTCGCGGATGTCGCGAATCGTGAAGCTGACGATGCTGAGGCCCATGTTGGCCATGTCGCCGGCGGCGACTTCCTGGACCTTGGAGGCGAAGGCGTCGCGGTTCTGATAAATCTCCTCGACGGTCATCGTGCCGAGGATGGCGCGGAGGTGGCCCTCGAGCGTCTGCATGGCGATGTTCTTGATGTCTTCGACGCGCTTGCTGAGGAATTGCTCGGCGGCGGTGGCGATGGAGATGTCGTCGCCCTTCACCTTGATCTGCGCGACGCCGTCCACTTTCACGGGGACGCCCTTGCTGGTGTAAACTTCGGGCGTCTGCACGTCGATGGTGAGGAGCTCGAGCGAGAGGACGTCGGCTTTTTCAACGACGGGGATGACAAAGGTGCCGCCGCCCTTCACAACGCGGAAGCCGCGGACGGCGACGCGGCCATCGGCGGTGGTGATGCGGTGTTGGCGGCCGGAGACGATGAGCACCTCGTTGGGGCCGACCTTCGTATAACGGCTGGCCCAGACGGCGATGAAGAGGAAGACGACGAAAACGATACCGACGATGGCGACAGCGCCGAAGCCGATGCCGAGCTGAGCGAGGGGGAGGAGGAGGTGCATGGGACGGGAGTTGGGAGCGGGAGGAAGAGAGGGAACGCGCTGGAGTGAAACGGGTTTCTACGCTGCGGTCACGTAGAACTGCGTGCCGATGACGCGGGTGATCTTCACAGAAGCGCCGTTGGGCAGTGCGGTGGCGTCTTCGGTGCGGGCGGGCGCGGAGTAGCGCGTGCCGGCCTGCACGTAGGCGATCTCGCCGACGCCGCCGACGGGGATGGGCGTGATGACGGTGGCGGCGGCGCCGCTGAGTTCGGCGATGCGGCCCTCGCTGGAGCTTTGCGTCCAGCGGAAGACCGTGGCGAAACCCCAGGCGACGAACGCGGCGATGAGCAGGGCCCCGGCGGCGGCGAGGACCCCGCTGAGCCGGTGGAGCGAGGGACTCTGGTTGAACATCATGCCGAGCCCGCCGAAGGCCGTGACAAACGTCGCGATGGTGGTGGGGCCGACGGGTTCGAATCCGGGCATGTCGTTGGTCCCGAAACCGGCTTCGGCGTGACCTTGCGGCGCGTGATCGTGGCCGACATCGGCGTGGCCGTCGTGACCGAGGTGGCCGAGAAATACGCTGAGGAGGGCGAACACGATGCCGACGCCGAAACACACGGCATAGATGAAGAAGGCGGTGCTGCTCGCGGCGGCATCGACCTCGTAAGAGGCGACACCGGCCGCGGTGACGGTGACGGCGGCGGCGACGCCGGTGGAGACTTTGTTCATGGCGTAGAGCTTGTAGGCCTTTAGGAAGACGCCGGTGCCGGCGCCGACGGCGGCGGATTTGACGAGGGCGCCGCCGGCGAGGGTGGCGGCGAGACCGGCGGGCGGAGCGGCGACGGCGTGGGTGGAGAGCACGAGGCCGAGCGCGGCGGCGGTGGAGCTGATGCCCTTCAACGCGAGGCCGGAGCGGAGTTTGTCGATGGCGCGTTCGGCGCGCATACGGGCGGAGCTTTCGCCGATGCCGAGCTTCGCGCCCATGGCGGCGAACGGCTGGTCTTCGAAATAGCGCATGAGCACGGCCGAGCGGTCCTGCTCGGGCAGATCACAGAGGGCGGCGTCGAGGAGCGGGCGGACTTTTTCCCAATCGGCCTCGGTGAGCGCCGGGCGTTCGATTTCCTGCATGAGGTGGGCTTCCTGTTCGCGGGTTTGGCGGCGGCGGTTTGCGCGCACGGCGTTGAGGGCGACGAAGCGCGTGCTGGTGTAGAGCCAGCTGGTGATTTCGGGGCGGTCGGTGAGTTGGGCGGCCTTCCGCGCGAGGTCGATGAAGACGGTCTGGCTCACGTCCTGGGCGAGGAGCGTGTCGCCGCCGACCTGGCGGAGCGCGGCTGAATAGACGAGGCCGGCCTGGCGTTGCACGAGTTCGGCAAACGCGGGCTCGGAGCGGTCGCGCACATAGCGGCGCAGTAACTCGGCATCGTCGGTCATCGCAGGTTTACAACCGCCGGGCGCGCGAATGGCACGCGCGGCGGCGCGATTTTTTAAAATTTCCGGGCAGCATGGGGGAGCGGGGCGGGCGGAGCGAAGCAGTCGGGCGGGGCGAGAGCACTTACAATGTTGCGCCGGTTTCGCGGGGCGGCACGGTCGGGGGCGACATGGAATCGCACGAAGTCATCCGGGAAGTGCTCAAGAAAACCAGCGCGAAGCAGGTCGCGGCCGATCTGCAGCTTTCGCTGTCGTTGATCTACAAGTGGGCGGAGTTGCCCGAGGGGGACGCGGGCAGCGGCGCGAACAATCCGCTGGACCGTGTGGGCCAGCTCATCCGGAGCACGAAGGACACGCGGATCGCGCAGTGGGTGGCGGAGCAGGCGGGCGGTTTTTATATCCGCAATCCGCAGAATCTGCCGCCCAACCAGCCGCTGATTCCGATGACCAACGGCATCGTGCAGGAATTTGCCGACATGCTCGCGACGATCGCGATCTCCTCGGCGGACAGCGTGATCACGAAGGACGAGGCGAAGAAGATCCGAGCGCGCTGGGAAGAGCTGAAGAGCGTGACGGAGGGCTTTGTGCGCGCGGCCGAGGCGGGGACGTTTGGCGCGGCGAAGACCGAAGCGAAGGACGGAGAGAAGAAGTAGGCGGGTGGGTGCGCCGGTCGAGTGCGCCAAGCGGTGAAGCGTTGTTAAGGGTGGGGTCGCCTCTCCAAGCCGGCCGAACTCTCGCGTTGAATATTTGGAGCAAGCACCCGGCTCGTTCTGGCGTCCGGCTTGACGCGACGCTCGGTTGATTTCACTCAGTGCGGTTCTCTCCCCACCATGCCGGCCAAACATCGCATTTTCACGACGCCCGTCGCGAACGTCTATCCCTACTACCTCGCCAAGGCGGAAAAGAAGGGGCGGACGAAAGCGGAAGTGGACGCTGTGATCGGCTGGCTGACCGGCTACACGCCGCGGCAATTGGAAGCGGAGCTAAAGAAAAGGACCGATTTCGAAACCTTCTTCCGCGATGCGCCGAAGCCGAACCCGGCCCGGAAGTTGATCACCGGCGTGATCTGCGGTGTGCGGATCGAGGAGATCGCAGAGCCGACGATGCGGGAAATCCGCTACCTGGACAGTAAGCGTTCAACTCTGACAGGAGGACGCGGCGGGAGAGATCAGCTAAACTTGGCGGATGGAATCAGACAGCGACG
>JANXLP010000549.1 GCA_025355125.1 Opitutaceae bacterium
AACTTCCCGCAATCCGCCGCCCGCGGAGCGGCCGGCCCACCTGCAACCGTCTGCGCGCTTTCCCCGCGCACTACCGCGCGGCCACGCCGCGCTGCACCGCTCCGCGTCACCGATTCGTCACGCGCATCTCCCCATAACACAGCAACCCGGCGGTTGGTCGCAAATATTTCACCACTCGTCGCATTGCGGAAACTTTCGTGCAACTGCGGCGCTTCTTGAGGCATGAAACGCTTTTCTTCGCTCCTCGCCCTCGGGTTGCTCTGCCTGTGCGCCAACGTTTCGGCCGCCGTTGAAACCCCCAGCCTCGCCAATGCCCGCCGCGCGCAGGCGATCCTCGGCCCCGATGTGTGGTCGCAGGTCATCACCATCGAGAATAAGGGCGGCAACGCGCGGTATCCGCGCACCGTTCACGCGCTGGTGTTCGAGTTGGTCGGCATCCTCTGGTTCTACACCGACTCCGAGGGCACGCAGAGTTTCTCCACCTATCGCGGCCGCCTCGATGAGGACAAGGCGAACTTCGCGCCGCTGCTGCGCGAGGTCAGCCGCGGGTTTGCCTCCTGGAAAGTGGTTGCGGACGAGCTTGCGCCCCTGGCGCCCGACGCCGGCCGGTTGCTCAACGGCTGCTTCATCGAGAGCGTCGCCAATCTCCGTCATCGCCTCCTGCTCGGCGATGATGTCACGAGCCCGAAGCTCCTCTCTTACTATGCCGGCTCGGGCAATCACGTCGCCGGCCACACGGTGCTCACGTATGAGACCGCCGCCGGGGTCCGGGTGATTGATCCGCTCGATCCCACGCACCCGATGCTCTACCCGCGCGAGCTGGCCCGCAACGCGGCGGCGCTCGGCACGGCGCTGGTCGGCCGGCTGGTGGAAAAGGCCGTGTGGGTGCCCGTGAGCGAATTCGCCACGGCCCTCGCCGCGCGCTACGCGGGCAGCAACCGCTCCCAAGACGTGGTGATGAATTGAGCGCGGTCGCTGGCGTATTCGTCGCGATCTTCGGCCCGATGGACGCAACGCGCTCGGGAATTACGCCGCAGCTACCGTGGGTTTGGTCGCGGCGGAAGGCGGTTTGGTCGCAAAGCCGTTGTCCGACGGTGCGGGTGGGGGAGCGTGGGCGCTGTAACGATCAGCAAACACCCAACTACCCAAACCATGAACACCACCCTCCGATCGGCCCGTCGCTCTTCGCGCCCGGCCCGCCTGTTCGCCGCACTTGCGGCGCTGGCCGTCGTCACGGCTCACGCGCAGACCGCGCCCGCCGCCAAACCCGATAGCCCGACGAAGCTCGAAAGCTACGTCGTCACCGGCTCGCTCATCCCCATCGCCGCCGGTTCCCCTGCCGTGCCCATCACCGTCATCGGCTCCGCCGAAATTGAAAAAACCGGCGTGAGCACCGATCTCGTGGACGTGCTCCGCAAGAGCCAGCCCGCCTTCTACGGCGCCAACAACCTCGGCTCTGATGTTGCCAACACCAACTCCGGCGACAGCAACGGCGGCTCGGGCCTCGCGCTCCGCAACCGCTCCACCCTCGTGCTCATCAACGGCCGCCGCGCCGCGATCTCGCCCGTGCTCGCCACCGGCGGCGCTTCGTTCGTCGATGTCAGCGTGATCCCCATCGCCGCGGTCGAGCGCGTGGAAATCCTCTCCGACGGCGCTTCGGCGACCTACGGCTCCGACGCCGTTTCCGGCGTGGTCAACATCATCCTGAAGTCGAACTACGTCGGCTCCGAGGTCGGCGGTTCCTACGGCTTCAGCACCAACAAGGGCAACTGGGCCAACCGCAGCTACTATGGCATCATCGGCGCGACCCAGGGCAAAACCAGCATCACGCTGACCACCGAATTCAAGAGCAGCGATCCGCTCATCCAGTATGAGCGCCCGTATTCCTCGGGTATCTTCCGCACGCCGAGCTTCGCCGGCTCGATCAATATCGGGAATGATTTTTACTACCTGAACCCGAGCGTCAACGCGCCCGCGCTCAACGTCGATTCCACGCCCGCGCAACTCGTGGCCGCCGGCGTTTACCAGGGGCCGCTCACGCAGGACCAGGTCTCGCAGTTCCTCGATCTCGCCAACTACCCGACGCTCCTCGCCAACGCCGAGCGCCGCAGCGTCACCGCCGCGATCGAGCACCGCCTCACCGACAAGACCACGCTCTTCGGCGACTTCATCTACTCGCTGAACGAGACCGAGACCGTCCTCAACGCCCAGCCCGTCTCCGGCACCGTCGCCGCCAACAACCCGGCCAATCCCTTCAACGTCGCCGTCACTGCGCGCAACCGTTTCCTCACGTTTCCCCGCATCTACGCCAATGAATCCGCCAGCCTCCGCGGCGTGCTCGGCCTCAAGGGCACCTTCGGCGACAGCTGGGGCTACGATGTGGCCGGCAACTTCAACCGCACCAACCACCACTTCCGGAACAAGAACCTGATCGACGCCGCGAAATACACCGAACTCGTCAACTCCGGCGCCTACAATCCCTTCGCCCGCCAACAGACCCCGGGCGTCGTCGCGAGCATGCTCGGCACCCAGGTGCGCGACTACATGAGTTCACTCCGCACCTTCGACTTCCGCCTCAACGGCGACATCTTCGAACTCCCCGCCGGCCCGCTGCAACTCGGCTTCGGCGCCCAATACACCTGGGAAGAACTCGATTTCACCAACGACCGTCTCGACCAGACCGGCGGCTGGCTGCAAGCCACCCCGCGCCAGCCGTTCAACGCGAAATCGAACATCGACGGCTACTTCGCTGAACTCCGCGTGCCGATCTTCGGCGGCCGCCACACGTTGCCCGGCGTCCACCTCCTGGAATTCTCCGTCGCCGGCCGCTACGACCAGTATAGCACCACCTCCGATCCGACCACGCCGAAGTATTCGCTGCGCTACCTGCCGTTCAACGACGAGCTCGCCCTCCGCGCCACCTACTCCGAGTCGTTCGTCGCCCCCACGCTCTACGATCTCTACGGCCCGACGAGCGTCGGCTTCACCAGCTCGATCAATGTCACCCGCTATGACTCCAACGGCAACTCCCTCGGCGTCACCAGTGGCAACCGCCAATACCGCTCGCAGACCGGTTCCAACGCCCGGCTGAATCCCTCGCAGTCGCGCAACTGGTCCGCCGGCGTCGTCTGGTCGCCCAAGGCCATCAAGGGCCTCTCGGTCTCCGCCGATTGGTTCAACATCGACGAGCGCGATCTCATCGCCGCCATCCCGACCACGCTCATCGTCACCGACGTCGAGCAGAAGGGCCCCAAATCCACCTACGCCCCGCTCGTGCGCTTCGGCACCAGTCTCAACGGTGAGACCTACTTCGGCGCCGGCTCCGCCGTCACCGCCCCCGGCCAGCTCACCGCCCGCCCCTCCGACGAAGTGTGGATCTCCAACGCCAACGTGAATGTCGCCGGCTACTGGCAGGACGGCCTCGATTTGAAAATCAACTACCGCTACAAGGCCGGCGCCATCGGCACCTTCGATCTCACTTCCGCCGGCACCTTCATCCGCCAATACGTCGTGCAGACGCTGCCCACCGCGGCGCCCGTCGGCTATCAGGACGGCTATTTCGCCCGTGGCACGAGCAGCTCGGGCGTCTTTGCCCGCTACCGCTTGAACAACCGCCTCGATTGGTCGCTCGGCAGTTGGACCGCGGGCCTCGCGCACACCTACGTGCCGAGCCTCGACGACCTCACCAACCCCACGCCCTACCGTGTCGCCAACTACCACTCGTTTGATGTCCAGGTCGGCTACAAGTTCACCGACTCCGGCTTCAAGTGGCTGAAGGGCCTCTCGACCTCCGTAGGCGTGAACAACGTCGCCAACAAGTTCCCGCCGCTCATTCCGTCCGAAGGCAACCAATCGCACGACATCAACGCCTACGACCCCATCGGCCGCTTCGTTTACGTGCAGGCCAAATATAAGTTCTAAAAAGGGCAGGGCGTCGGTCTTGCGGACGCTGGTTCAGAATCAGGGGCACGCGCGTAGCGCCGACATCCTGCCGGCTCTGCCCACGCCCCCGGTGCCGGCAAGCTGCCGGGCTACCCACCCCGAGCCATCCCGGCCCCGGCGACCCGTTCGCCGGGGCCTTTTTGCGTCCCGTTCATCCTCTGGCGACCGCCGTTCATCCAAGTTTCGTGTAACTTTTGCGGCGGAGGGGTGTTGTGGGTGCATGTCCCGACTATTTTCCCGCTCCCGCTTCAGCCCGGCCGCCGCCGTGCCGATGGGCTTGGTCGCGGAGAACGGTCCGTTGATCGCTGCGGACTTTCAGCAGGTCTGCGCCGGTCTATTCACCCTTTCCGTTCGTAGTCAGCAGTTGTGTTCCGTGGCGGGGCCGTTGTGGGCCCCGCCACATTTTTTTGCCTACGGACACGCGTGGCTTGCGTAGCCCCGCCTGATTTTCCACCTCTGACTCCTTACCAATCCTACCCGCACCCATGAATGCTGCTTCCGCGCCCGCCAAGACTAAGAAATCGAAGACGAAATACATCGTCATCGGCGCCATCCTGTTGGTCGTCGCCCTCGGGGCTGCGTCTTATTTCAAAAATAAGAACGCCGATATGGGCCAAATGGTCACCGTCGAGAAAGCCGTTGTGAAGACCATCACCCAGCTCGTCACCGCGACCGGCAAGGTCCAGCCTGAGATCGAGGTCAAGATCTCCCCCGAAGTCGCCGGCGAGATCATCGCAATCCCCGTCAAAGAAGGCGAAATCATCAAAAAAGGCGCCCTCCTCGTTAGGATCAAACCCGATACCTACCAGGCCCAGCTCGAGCAGCAGGAAGCCGCCCTCACCTCCGCCAAAGCCTCCTCCGTCCTCGGCAAAGCCCAGCTCACGAAGGCCACCCAAGACTTCGCCCAGTCCGAGGAACTCCATAAGAAGAAC
>JANXLP010000551.1 GCA_025355125.1 Opitutaceae bacterium
GTGGTGTCGGTTGGGCGGGGCGGGGCGGGGCTGCTGTGCGGAAGGCGGAAGAAGGTGCGGGGCGGGTAGCTGCGGCGGGGGTGAAGACTGCATTAGCCGCGCGGCGGAGCGCACGGCCCACCTCGGGCATAAAAAAGCGGCGGTCGTGAGGACCGCCGCCAGTGAAAGGGCTTGGCTTATTTCTTCTTCGAGCTGCGCGGGGCCTTCTTGGGCGCTTCCTCTTCTTCGTCGTCGTCACCCTTGGATTTCTTCGGCGCATCTTCGTCGTCTTCGGAGTCCTCGTCGTCGGTGCCTTTTTTCTTTTTGGCGCCGTCTTCGTCTTCGGAGTCGTCGTCCTCTTCGTCCCATTTGAGGGACTCGTCGTTCTTGAGTTTTTCCTCTTCGGCGGCGTCGATCTCAGGGAGATCGGCGTCGTCGGCCTCGTCTTCAGCGTCTTTGGCGGGGGCCTCGTCGTCGGCGTCGTAGCCGGCGGGCATGAAGTCGAGAATGGCGGTGAGTTCTTCGAAGGTATGGACGGCCTTGCCCTCGATGAAGTGGCTGTTTTGGTCCTCGCGAATCTCGTCTTCGACTTCGTCAACAGAGAGCTTGGACTCAAACTTGAAGAGATCGTTGAGCATCTTCACGCGGCAGCGGGTGAGATGGTCGAGGAGGTCGGCGTAGGGGCCGTTTTCTTCGTCGAGGGTGTCGGCGAGGGCGAAAAGTTTGTCGTCGGACTCGACGATGGATTCTTTGACGCGCTTCAGGCGGACCTTGCCGTTCCCGAGATCCTTCTCGATGCGGAAGGGGATGAAGGCGGCGTCGAACATGTCTTGGTCGAAGCCGTAATCGCGGAGGGGATCGACGAGCTCGATGAGATGGGTGACTTGGCGTGGGTCGATAATGCTGAGGCCATCGACGTCCCAGCGGACGGGATCGCTGGTCTCATTGACCCACCAATTATGGTCTTCGCCGAGACGAACATTACACCAGCTGAGAGTAGAAGTAGCTTTGGCCATGGAGCGGAAATTTTTCGCAGCGTGCGAGCGGTGTTTCAAAAAACAAGCACAAAACTGAAGGAAGGTGACGGGCCGGTGACGGGGTGTTTTCGCTCTGGAAAAAGTGGGCCGGGGGCGGTGGGTGGCGCGGGCTCTTGCATTTTGCGGCGGGGGTTTCAGCTTCGCGCGCCATGAGTATGGTCTATGAAAAAATGATCCGGCCGCTGCTGTTCAGGCAGGACTCGGAGCGTGCGCATGAGCTGGGTGTGGATGCGCTGGCGTTGCTGGCGGCGGTGGCGCCGCTGCGGTGGGCGCTGGAGCGTTTTAACCGACTGGAGCCGGAAAAATGTGCGCCGGTGCGCGTGCTGGGGCTGGAGTTTCCGAATCGCGTGGGGCTGGCGGCGGGCTTCGACAAGAACGCGCGGGCCTGGCGGGCGGCGGCGGCGCTGGGTTTCGGGCATGTGGAGATCGGCACGGTTACCGCGCATGCGCAGGACGGGAATCCGCAGCCGCGGATGTTTCGTTATCCGACGCAGGAAGCGGTGATCAACCGCATGGGCTTTAACAACCAGGGCGCGGCGGCGGTGGCGGCGCGGTTGGCGAAACAGCCGGGGCGGGGGGCGCGGGAAATTCCGCTCGGCGTGAATCTGGGGAAATCGAAGATTACGGATATTGAGCGCGCGACGGAGGATTACCTCGCGAGTTTTGCGCAGCTGGCGGACTTCGCGGATTATCTGGTGCTGAATGTTTCGAGTCCGAACACGCCGGGGTTGCGGCAACTGCAGGATGAGTCGCGGTTGCGCGAATTGTTGGCGGCGATCACGGCGGCGAATCGTGCGCGGGCGGTGCGGGTGCCGGTATTGCTGAAAATTGCGCCGGATCTGACATGGCCGCAGATCGACGCGGTGCTCGGCGTGATCGCGGAGTATGCGCTCGATGGAGTGATCGCGACGAACACGACGCTGGCGCGGCCGGGATTTTTCGCGGGCGTAAATGAGGCGGGCGGATTGAGCGGAGCGCCGGTGCGGCGGCGCTCGACGGAGATCGTGAGCTATATTTCGAAGAGCACCGGCGGGAAGCTGCCGATCATCGGCGTGGGCGGGATCACGGATGTGATCGGCGCGGCGGAGAAACTGGATGCGGGCGCGGCGCTCGTGCAGGTTTATACCGGGATGATTTACCGCGGGCCATTTTTTGCGGCGGAGTTGGCGCGCGGCGTCTCGGCGCGGGATGTGCGATGAGGCGATGGGAGATAACCGCGGGAAGGCGGACTGAAGTCCGCCCTACTTTAAATCATCCAATCGTCGGCGCCCGTGATTTCGGCGGCGATGAGCGCGGGATCTTTTTTGCGGCGCGGGCGGACGAGGAGGTTGTCGCCTTTTTGCTGGACGATGCTGTGCGCGGGGACGGACTGGAGGAGCCAGACGTTACCGCCGACGATGGAGTGGGCGCCGATGCGGGTGTCGCCACCGAGGATGGTGGCGTGGGCGTAGATGGTGACATGGTCTTCGATGTCGGGGTGACGTTTCACGCCTTTGATGGGGTGGCCGTTGTTATCCACCTCGAAGGATTTCGCGCCCAAGGTGACGCCCTGATAAATTTTGACGTGGTTGCCGATAGTGCAGGATTCGCCGATGACAACGCCGGTCGCGTGGTCGATGAAGAAGTGGGTGCCGATGCGTGCGCCGGGGTGGATGTCGGTGCCGGTGCGTTCGTGGGCGTATTCGGTGAGCATGCGCGGGAGCAGGGGCACGCCGAGATGGTAGAGCACGTGGGCGAAGCGCTGGAGGGAGATGACGAGCACGCAGGGGTAGGAGAGGATGATTTCCTCAACGCTGCGGGCGGCGGGATCGCCTTCGTAGGCGGCGGTGACGTCGGTTTGGATGATGCGGCGCAGTTCGGGGAATTGACTGAGCGCCTGCGAGGCGATGGCGGCGGCGCGCGTGGCGGCGTCGGCTTGGCGGGCGAAGCGCAGGCACTTTTCGATTTCGGTGGTGAGGCGGCGCTCGATGCCGGCGAGCAGCCGGCCGACGTGGGCGGGCACGGCGCTTTTTTCCAACGCGATCTCCTCGAAATAGCCGGGAAACAGCAGGTGCATGCAGTCGCGGGCGAGCGTGTTGACCGATTCCTGACCGGGGAGATTCACGCCATCCAAGTGGTTGATGCCGCCGTCGGTCTCGTAGGACGCAAGGAGGGCGGCTTGGACAGCGTCAAGTGACATGGCGAGAGACATGCGGAGGTTTCGGGTGCGGGCAAGACCGGCAAAGCCAATTTCGGTCTTTCTGTTTTCGGGGCTTTACAAGGCCGGTGGGATTTCTCTTATTCCGCCTTCCTCTGTTCATTTTTGCTCGGGTGGTGGAATTGGTAGACACACACGTTTGAGGGGCGTGTGCCGTAAGGCGTGCAGGTTCGAGTCCTGTCCCGAGCACCATTTTTAGAGTTGGGGTCGAGAGCGCCAAAGGCGCATTCCCCCACGGAAACCGCTTGCCTCTGCCCGGGGCGCGCTTGGACTCTGGCCGCGAACGCAACCGCCTTCGCGCCACCAAGACAACCTACGCGGGTTCACCGCCCGCTTTTCAGATACCATGGACGACAACGCTCCCCAGGAGAAATCTCCGCCCGCAGACTTGAACAAAATCGATCTGACCGCCCTGAGCGGTTTCAGTTTCGGCACCTCTTGGGTGCAGGACAAAGCGAGCCCCGGTGGCGAGCGACGCAGCCGCGAGGGCGGCGATGATCGTCCGCGTCGCGATGGCGGCGGCGCACCTGAGCGCCGTGATCGTCGTTCCTTCAACCGGCCAGCCGGTGGTCCCGGTCCGGGCACAGGCCCCGGCGCAGGCGCGCCGAGCGGTTATCAAGGCGCGGGCCCCGGTGGCGGTGCGCCCGAGCGTCGCGAATTTTCCGGCGAACGTCCGCCCTATCAGCGCGACGGCCAAGGCCAAGGCGAGTTCCGCGGTGGTCCGCGTCGCGACGGTCCGGGTGGCCCCGCTGGTGGCGGACGCTTCGGTGGACGCAACGAACAGCCGGTGGATCGCGGTCCCTACGACAGCCCGTATTTTACGGCGACGTTTTATCCGGAAGACACGAGCTTCAACACGCTCGTGCAGACCATCCGCAAATCCTGCCGCACGATCGAACTCTTTGAAGTTGCGCGCACAGTGGTGGCGAAGTCCGACCGCTTCGTGGTCGTGCTGGCGCGCAAGCAGGCGGGCGAGCCCGGTGCGCAGAGCACGGCGGCGAGTGGTGCCCAGACGGGTTTTGTGATTTCGGTGCCGGACGGCCTGCCCTTCGAAAACGAAGAGGCGGCGCTGGCGCACGTGCTCTCGAAGCATCTCGGTAATTTCTTTGATACGGCCGAGGTCGTGATCGATCCGCCGAAGGGAAATTTCCAAGTGGTGAACCGTTGTGGCGTGACGGGCGAGTTGCTCGGACCGCCCAATTACCATCTCTACAACCAACTCGTGCAGCAGCACTACGCGGCGAAGGTGGATCGGATGCCGTTCGAGGCGTTCAAGGCGCGGATCGAATCCGTGCGCGAGCCCGAGGCGATCCAAGCCTGGCTCGACAAGATGAAGAAGACCACGCGCTACACGTGGAAACAGCCCGCTGTTGCGACGACGCCCCCCGTGGCGGCCGCAGCTGCAACTCCCGCCCTCGCTCCCGTTGAAGGCGAGCCCGCGGCCGAGGTTGCTCCAGCGGAGCCTGCGGTGGAAGCGCCGGCGGCTCCTGCGCCCGTGACGTTTGATTCTTTCGACGAGGCCAAGGCCTATCTGCTCACGACGGTGCGCGACAAAGTCGTGCGCTCGGTCGAGCAGGCGCGTTTGCACGGCAAGAATCTGGAAGTGCTCCCGCAGGGTGAAATCCGCCGCGCCATCGAAGGTGCGCTCGAGCGTCAGCGTCGCTTCCCGCTCGATACCGCCAATGCGCTTCGCGGCCGTCTGCGCCGTGAGCATTTTACGATCTTCAAGAAGGGCTCGAAGGGCGTGAGCTACGTGTGCGCGGTGAAGCGGAAATTCCGCGTCCCGGGCCAGACGTTCTCCGACAGCATCGGTGCGCTCATCGCGTTCATCGAGGCTCACCCGATGGTCAAGGCCGGCGAGCTCGGAAAGAAATTCCTCAATATCGCGCCACCTCCGGCGGCGGAAGCTCCCGTTGAGGGTGCGCCTGCGGTCGCTCCGGTGGAACACGTCCTCACGGTCGAGCAGCGCGACAAGCTCGCCCGCATGCAGAGCGATCTGCCGTGGTTGGTGCGCGAGGGTTATGTCACCGAGTTCATCGACGGTGCGCTCTACGCGCCGCTCGCGATGGTCGAATCCCGCAAGCGCGAGGTCGAAGCGTCCGAACACGATCCGGAAAACTTCCCTGAGGCGCCGGCGGCTGCACCTGCGGCGGTTGCGCCAGCGTCGGCCAAGGCGGCTGAACCCGTCTTGACGGAAGCTGTGGCTGAAGTTCCGGCTCCGGTGGCTGAAACTCAGGCTCCCGCTGCGGAAGTTGCACCTGCGACCGAGTCGGCGCCGGTGACGGAAGAGCCCAAGACGGAACCGCCCGCAGTTCCGACGGCCTGAGCGCGTCGGGCCACGTCCACGGAGGCTTTTGTGGCCGCGGCCGAACTCACGCGCGAGGAAGTCGAGCGCTACCTGCACGATCACATCCCGATTTCATCGGCGATGGGCGTGCGGGTGGTGAGGTGCGATGAACGTGGCGTGCGACTGACCGCGCCGCTCGCGGCCAACATCAATCATCGCGCGACGGTGTTTGGCGGCAGTGCCTCGGCGGTGGCGATCCTGGCGGCGTGGACTTATCTGTATTTCGTGCTGAAGAGCACCGGGTTGTCGGCGCGGTTGGTGATTCAAAGTAACACGATTGATTATCTCGCGCCGATCACAGCGGATTTTGAGGGCGAGTGCGCGGCCATGACTGCGGGGGAATTGGAGCGTTTTGTGAAGATGCTCCGCCGGCATGGGAAAGCGCGGATCACGGTGGCGGCAGTGTTGACGTGCGCGGGGGTGAAAGCCGCGACGTTTAAAGGGGACTATGTGGCGGTGCGGTTGGAGCCGGTGCCGGGGAGCGGGGCGTGAGCGCCAGGTAGAGCCACGGGCCGACGCCGGGCCGAAGTTCCGCACTCTGCAAGGACCAGCGGGCCCGAGGGCCCGCCTGCTACCGGGTTTATTTTCTCCAGGCAGCGGGAGACTTAGCGCAGGCGGATGGTGTGATGCTCGTCGGCGGTGATGCCGAGATCGAGGTGCAGTGTATTAGAAGGAATCCACGCGGAGATTTTCTCGGGCCACTCGACGGCGAGGCACCAGGGCGGATTGAGGAAATCTTCGAGGAGGAGTGACTCGATCTGGGCGGCGGTTTCTAGGCGGTAAGCGTCGAGGTGGACAAGGGTGCGAAATGATCCCCGATGAACGGTGTAAATGTTGAAGGTGGGACTGGTGACCTGCGCGGTGATGCCGAAGCCACGGGCGAGGCCCTGGACAAAGGTCGTTTTGCCGACGCCAAGGTCGCCGTGCAGCGCGAGGGTGCAGGTGGCGGGCAGGGCGGCGCCGAATTCGGCGGCGACGGCCTGCGATTCGGCGGCGGAGGCGGTGGTGATGCCGGCGCGGAGTTTAGCGTAGATGCTCATAGCCGGAGAAGGCGTCGAGGTTGAGCGCGGTTGGTGGCATAGCGCCGGCGCGGGCGAAGTGGCCGATGCGGGTGAGGCGGGTGCGCGGAAAAGCGCGGCTCCATACGCGGATGAAGGCGGTATCGTCGACGCGGGCGGAGAGGGCGAAGACGAGCTCGTAGTCTTCGCCATCGGTAAGGGCGGCGCGGAGATCGGCGTCGCGGCGGAGCGGGAGTGCGGTGGCGTCGAGGGCGGGAGTGGCGCTACGGGGAGTGAGGGCGTGGAGGTCTTTGGCGAGGCCGTCGCTCACGTCCATCATGGCGCGGACGGCGGGTTGGGCGGCGAGCCAGGCGCCTTCGGCGAGGCGTGGGGCGAATTTGAAATGATGGCCGGAAGGAAGACTGCGACCGAGTGTGCCGGTGACATAGATGGCATCGCCGACGCGGGCGCCGGTGCGGGTGACCACGCGAGGGCCGGTGGCAGCGCCGAGGAGGGTGAGGCTGGCGGCGAGGATGCCGTCGGCCTGGGCGATGTCACCGCCGACGATGGGCACGCGGTAGCGGCGGGCGCAGGCGGCGAGGCCGCGATAAAATTGCTCCAGCCACGCGAGGGAGGTGCGTGGATCGAGGGTGAGCGCGAGGACGGCGGCGGTGGGGCGACCGCCCATGGCGGCGAGGTCGCTGAGGTTGCGCTTGAGGAGTTTGGCGCCGACGGCGCGGGGTGGAATCGAGGCGTCGAAATGGCGCCCGAAGATCACGGGATCGACGGTGATGAGCTGTGGTCCGCGCGAGGGAGGGAGGACAGCGCAGTCGTCACCGATGCCGAACGGGGCGCGGGGTGACGCGGTGCCGAGCCAGCGGCGGATGGCAGCGATCAATTTTTCTTCGCCGAGGGCGGCGACGGAGTCGGCGGTTTTTTTAGCGAAAGGATTCAAGGCCGGAGGTGCCCACGGAACACACGGAATACACGGAAAAATCGGAGATGGAGAGCCGAGGGAAAACGAACGAAGACGGAGAGAGAAATCTGGAACTCAGGGAATCAGGAAACGGATTATTTGAGGCGAGGCGGCTATGGAAGATTCGGCAGAGTTGGAAAATTCGGAGAGGGGATCAGGCGGTGACGCCGCAGAGGATGAGCACGATCGTGTTCAGATTGAAAAGGCCGTGCGCGACCATGGTGGTCCCGATGCGGCCGGTGCGTTCGTAGGCGAGGGAGAAGATGATGCCGAGGGCGACGAGCGGGGCGAAGCTGGCGAGGTTGGCGTGGAGGGCGCCAAAAAGCAGGGCGGGCACGAGGAGAGCCGCCCAGCGGGGGAGGCGCGTGCGGGCGTAGCGGAACATTCCGGCGCGGAAGAGGAGTTCCTCGTTGAGCGGGGCGATCACGGTCGCGAGCACGATCATATAGGTGAGGAGCCCGGGGGATTTCGCATTGGCGAAGATGTCGATGAGATCCTGTTTTTCGGCGGGGATGCCGCAGAGTTGGAGCAGGGACTGCCAGACAATGCTGACGACGGACAGGATCGGGAGGGAAACGAGAAACGTGGCGATGCCACTGAGCGCGGGATGGAGCGTGACGAGCGGAGGTTCGATGGGCGCGTTGCGCTTGAGGATGAGGCGGAAGAAGGCGATGCCGGCCAGCATACCGAATTGGAATGCGCCGCCGACGAAGATGAGGCGTTGAGTCGGGGTGAGGTCGGCGTGTTTCAGGAGTTGGCCGAGGCCGATCTGGAAGACGAGGCCGCCGATGACGACGCACCAGAGGAAGAGCAGGAAATCGGTGCCGGAAATTTTCCACTCGGGGAGTTTGGGGGCGGCGCGTTCGGCGCGGGCGGAGGGGCTGAGGACGATGCGCCAGAGCAGCCACGCGCCGTTGAGGATAAGCGCGAGTTCGAGGCCGATGGCGATCTGGGCGGGAAGTTCGGACATGCGCGGAGGAGTGCGGGGGATTTTCGGAGCGCGAGCAAGCTTGGCGCCGAGGAGAGGGGCGGGCGGGCGAGGTGGGCGGAGCAGGCGAGGTGGGCGGAGACCAAGCGGCGCGTTAGGGATAACGCGCCCTACCCGAGGAAGGCGTCCGCAAGTCGGACGCCCTACCTTACGACGGAATTTTTTGGACGCGTGCTCAGAGGATCTTGCCTTCGGCGAAGACGACCTTGCCGCCAACGTTCGTTGTTTTGACGCGGCCGGTGAGGGCGGCGCCGTTCCACGGGGAGTTGGTGGATTTGCTGAAGCCGGACTTGGCTTCGTAAACCCATTCTTCGTCGGGGTTGAAGAGGCAGAGATCGGCGGCGGCGCCTTCGGCGAGCGTGCCGCCGGG
>JANXLP010000568.1 GCA_025355125.1 Opitutaceae bacterium
AAGGCCGCGCGCGGAGGCCACGGCCCACCTCAGGCAGTTGCTCGTGACCGATAGTCGTGCGAACTACTAACCACGGGCGATCTGCACGAGCGCGAGATTGATGGCGACATAGGCCAGCAAGCACACGGGTGCGGCGATGCGGTCGAGACGCTGCGCCTGGGGCGACTTGCCCGCGTTGTGCAGGTGGCGGGTGGCGAGGGTCACGAGCAGGGTGAGGAGCAAGGCGAGCAGGGTGACGATATGGATTTTGTCGGGCAGCGTGAGGCTGTTGTTGCCGCCGAGCGCCGCGGACACGCGGTGGGAGTTGACGACGGTGGCCAGGACCATGCCGCTGATCAGGCCGATGCGTGCGGAGAAGAATCCGTCTTTGGAGCTATCCAGCAGAAACGTCACGAGACTCATCAGGAAGATAATGTAAACGGCCGCATGCAGTTTCAGAAAGAGTCCCCCGGCCTCGCGGCTGATGAAGATCGAGAGCGTGCCGGTCGCATAACGGGAGCCGCCGGTCTTTCCCGGCACGCCGAAGTTTGACTGATAGGGATGAACTCCCGTCGCGATCCCGATCTTTTCGACCCTCCAGCCATCGACGACGAGGGCAGGATCGACGGCGGTGTTGGCGGAGTCCGCGAGGTAGCGGACGCGGTCGTCGCCGAGCTGAGCCTCGCTGAGATCGATGGTGAGCTCGTGCCGATCGTAGGGGAAGTTGCGCACATCCCACGCGTGGTTGAAGACGCCGCGAATCTTGGCCGCATGGTAGCGCTGGACGCCGTAGTCTTCGGTAGTCTCCAAACTGACGCGAAATTCGCGGGCATTTTCAGGTTCTACGGTCTTGAGAGGCTTGAGATCGGCGGCACGCGGATGCACGAACCAGAGCCAGAAGTCGGCCGTGAACGTGTTGTTGGTGCTGTTCAGGTCGGACAGTGAGTTGATGTAGGCGCCGACGCGGACGTCCGCGGGAGATGACTTTTCTTCGGCGGCGCGGACGAGCGCGGCGGATGTCAGCAGGCCGCAGAGAACGAGAGCTAGACGAGCGGTGAAGCGGGGCTGGCCGAGTCGAGGGAGTCGCATGGAAAGTTCGCGGACGTCAGCGCGGCGTCATCACCTGCTCGAAAACCAGCTCGAGCGAATCGGGGCCGACGCTGTTCGATCCCTCGAAGGGCAGGTCCAGCGTCACGAGAAAGAAGATGAGCAGCCCGAGCAAAATCGCCATGATGCCGGTGAGGACGTCGTGGAGGAGACGGTTCTCGGCGACGATCAGCCACGTGAGCATGAAACTCATGAAGGAGCCGATCAGCACGAGCGCCCAGAGGATCGTTGGCAGGCGCCACTCCACGCAATCGATGCGCAGGCGGCGGGCCTCGAACAGGCCGGTGAACCGGTAGAGTGACTCATGGTGCAGCGCGATCTGGGCCTCGTTGGCGGGCTCGAAGCTGACCAGGATTTTTTGAAACTTCGCGATGTAGGTGTGGCTGCTGCTCGGAATGATTCCCTGCTGCATTTCCTGCCAGGAAACGTCGATGACGTGCCGGGTGTAGTCGCGCAGGAGACCGGTGAGCTGGGTGCGGAAGGGCTCGGGATAACAATCCACGTTGCGATAGAGCGAAGCCGCCGCCGCCGCCTCGGCGCTCACCTTGCCCTCGACGTCGCCGAAATTTTCCCAAGCGGCCACGGAGATGAGGCCGAGGGTGATGCCGTAGAGCACGCCGAACGCAGAGAGGTAGTGCCCGACGATCTCGTTATATTCGCGGTCGCCAAACCAGCGGCGCAATAGCGGCCGAACAGCCATCTGGCCACCGACGCCGACGACGAGAAACGTGGCAATCACGACCAGGCAGAATTTCCACTGCGCCAGCTCGCGGAACCAATGAAAATGGAGCATCGCGATCATAGGCCTGGCTTCATCACCTGATCATAGATGAGTTCGAAGGAACCGGGGCCCACGCTGTGCTGGCCCTGGAAGGGCAGGTCGAGGGTCACAAGGAAGAAGATCAGCAGCGCGAGCAGCACGGCCATGATCGCGGTGAGCACGTCGTGCAGCAGCCGGTTCTCGACGACAAGCAGCCACGTGAGCACGAAGCTCATGAATGAACCCGCGAGCACGACCACCCAGAGGATGGTGGGCAGGCGGCCCTCCACGCAATCGACGCGCAGGCGGCGGGCCTCGACGATCTGGTTGAACCGGTAGAGCGATTCCCAATGGAGGGCCTTCTGGCCCTCGGTCTTCGCCTCGAACCCCACCAGCGATTTTTGAAAAGCCAGAATGAGGGGATGGCCGCCACGAGGGACGATGCCGCGGCGCATTTCCGGCCAGGCGACATCGATGAGCTGCCGCGTGTAGTCGCGCAAAAGGCCGGTGAGTTCCGTGCGCTTCGGCTCCGGATAGGAGTCCACGTTGCGATAGAGCGAGGCAACGGCGGCGGCTTCCGCGCTGACTTTGCTTTCCACGTCGCCGTAGTTCTCCCACGCGCCCACGGAAATCAGGCCGAGGGTGATGCCATAGAGCACGCCGAATGCGGAGAGATAGTTCCCGACGAGGTCGTTGAATTCACGGTCGCCGAACCAACGGCGCAGCAGTGGCCGCGTCGCCATCTGGCCACCCACCGCCACCACGACAAAGGTAAAGACGACGATCAGGCAGAATTCCCATTCAGGTAGGGAGTGGAGCCAGTGCAGATTTAACGTAGCGAGCATGGGGGGAAGGCGAAGCGCATGAGGAGGTGGGGTGAAACCCCACCACGCGAGCGAGAAACGCACCTTGCCACGACATGGAGACGGCTGAAAGGGAATCTGGAACTCAGGAAATCAGGAGAAGATTTCCGCACCCCGCTTCCTGATTTCCTGAGTTCCGAATTTTTTCACGGGGCTCCGGCGAGGGGCTAGTATGACTACGTTAAGTAATACACGCAACGACGTCGTCAAATTTACTGCCGCAGCAGAAGTAAAAGCCGGTCGACCTCACGAGCGACGGCCGGATCGCCCGGAGGGTCTGCTCCCACGTCACACCAGAAGTTTTTTTTGGCGCGGGCGTGGACGGTGAGGATGAAGAGGTAGGCTAGCAGCCTGTCGGACTTAGGCCGTTCAAGGCGTTTGTAGCTCGATATTTGATCTTTTTGAAAAATATTTTCGCGAATATCGCACGGTGGATGCCTTAAATTTCTAAGTCCGACAGCCTGCTAGGGCACTCAGAACCAGATGGTGATGGAATCCGGTCCACGAGCGGCCTTCAAAATGATCGAACCCGAGATCGTCTTTGGTGCGCTGGAAGTAGTGTTCGATGTGCCAGCGGCTGCGGCTGAGGGTCAGGCAACGTGCTTTGGTGGGCGGACGATGCAGGTGAGCCAGATAGTAATGATAAGGTTCGGCGGCATCGGCCGGCCAGTCGACCACCAGCCAGAGTTTCTCCAGTTCACCACCGGCCTTACGCAGTGCGTGCTGCAGCCACACCTCGCACCACGCCAGACGCGTCGAGCCGCGCTCGCCGCGAGCGGTTTTCCAATGCGCTGATTGCCATTGGCCGGAGGGGATGCCGGCGGCGATCTGCGCCAGGGTTTGCGACGGCGGAGCGTCCGCCGTTGGATGGCGGCGGACCCATTTGAGCCCGGTCGGCGCTTCAAAGCTCCAGCCCTTGTGCTTGGCGGCATCGACTTGCAGGAAGAACTCCAAGCCCAGCGCGCGCAGGCCGGCGCGAAACTCGGCATTGTCGCCATAGGCCGCGTCGCCCAGCACCGGAGCCGGGGCGACGCCGTCGGTCAGCGCCTCCCGGACCAGTTGGAGCGCGATCATGGGCTTGGTGGCGAACTCGATTTCCTCTGGCACGCCAGCCCGCGCGCACCGTGCCGGATCCTTCGTCCAACTTTCTGGCAAATAAAGTCGTCCGCCGACTGGCGCGGCGATCCTGCCGTCGGTCACCACGACCTCCACACTGACTTGGCCATTGGCCTGTTTGC
>JANXLP010000610.1 GCA_025355125.1 Opitutaceae bacterium
AGAAACGGGCGCATCAGGTCGGGACCGATCGAGCAGTTGAGGCCGACGGAGAGGGGATTGTGGTTCCGCACTGAGTTCCAGAATGCGCCGATGGTCTGCGCGGAGATCATCGTCTCGCCGCCGCGACCGACGGCTGCGGAGATCATGAGCGGGAGTTTGATTTTATCCTCGGCGAAAACTTCCTCGACGGCGACGAGCGCGGCCTTGGCGTTGAGGGAGTCGAAGATCGTCTCGACGAGCAGGAGATCGACGCCGCCGGCGATCAGTGAGCGCACCTGGCGGCGGTAGTCGGCTTTGCACTGATCGAAGGTTACGACGCGGAAACCGGCGTCGTCGGCGTCGGGTGAATTCGAGAGCGAGACCGTCAACGGCCCGATGGCACCGGCGACATAGCGACGCCGACCCGTAGCCGCGTGCGCGCGATCAGCACAGATGCGGCACTGGCGCGCGGAGTGGAAATTGATGTCGTGCGCGAGCTCTTGGAGAAACTTGTTCTCGATGACCTCTTGGTAGAACGCGGGAGTTTTCCGGCCGCCTTTCTCGCGCGGGTCCTCGATGAAAAATTCGCTCTGGCCAATCGTGGTGGCGGAAAAGGTGTTGGTCTCAATGATGTCCGAGCCGGCATCGAGGAAGCGGCGATGGATGTCGCTGATCTGGTCGGGGCAGGTGAGGGAATAGATGTCGCCGTTGTTCTGGAGATCCTTGGGTGCATCCTTGAAGCGCTCGCCGCGGGCCTGCTGCTCGGTGATGTTGTAACTGCGGATGGTCGTGCCCATCGCGCCATCGATGATGACCATGCGCTCCGCGAGGGTGCGGCGCAGGGCGATCTCGGACTCGGTCATGATGGGAACGGACTTCGGCATGGCGGGGAACGTAGGACGAGACCGCGCATTGGCAAGACTACACATCTTCACATCTTCATGTGATGATATGTTTAGGGCTTGATTAAACAGGTGGGCCAAAGAGTTTGAGCGCGCCTGACGTTCTTTTGAAATTTTTTGGAAACAGGGAAGGCCGTGAAAATCAGCCACAGTTGCGCTGCGGTATCGCATCACAAACCCACACCGGTCCGTCCGTCAGGCGGCACTGGGCAAAGTCAATCGGGGCACTCGTCCCGGTGAAGGCGAGGGGGGAGGCACGCGCCAGTGGCGCGCAAATCACAAAGCACAAAAGACCAAATCTCAAAAGAGTCTGCGGCGGTTAACGCCCGGGCATTTTTTGGCGTTTGGATTTTGAGGTTTTGAGATTTGCGCGCAGCCGGCGCGGACACATGCGGAGTCCGAATATCTGATCCAGGAAAGCTCAC
This sequence comes from Opitutaceae bacterium, assembly GCA_025355125.1. GTDB lineage: Bacteria > Verrucomicrobiota > Verrucomicrobiia > Opitutales > Opitutaceae > Tous-C4FEB. Next base: position 1,307 of record JANXLP010000610.1, read on the forward strand.
GCGTCCGCCGCGATTGCGCGCGGTGGTTCGCGAAATCTTCATCGCAAAATGAAGCGTGAGAGTAGTCACGGCCGCGACGGTTTATCCAAAAACCGGCGAGGTGCGCCTGCTCTTGCCCTGTTAGAAAGCAGACACCTATGACTACCTCCAACCGACCGGCGCGGCTCACGCGTCGGAGCAGATTCGTATTCCCGGCGCTCGCGGCTCTCGTCGCCTGCCTGCCGTTCATCGTGCCCGCGACCGCTCGCGCGCAAATCACACCCGCGCAACTCGAGCCCTTCGTCACGACGGGCACGCGCACGCCCGCGGTCCCGAGCACGCTCGGGACCGTCGTGGACCAGATCACGGCGGCGGAACTCGCCCGGCGCCAACAAACCGCATTACGCGACGCGCTCGGCGCCAACGCCGGCACGCCGCTTTTTGGCACGGGCGCGAACGGTGCGCTCTCGTCGCTTTTCATGCGCGGCGCGAACTCCAACCAGACGCTGTTTCTCGTCGATGGCATCCGCCTCAACGATCCGAACACCGACTATCAGGTGTTCCTTGGCGGCGCGTGCATCACTGCGTGCGACAGTCTTGAAATCGCGCACGGTCCGCAGAGCACGCTCTACGGCGGCGAGGCGATCGGCGGCGTGATCTCGCTGCGCGCACAGCGCGGCACGGGCGCGCCGAGCGCGAGTATTTCCGCGGAGGCCGGCAGCTTCGGCACCGTGCAAGGCTCGATTGCGGCGCAGGGCGCGAGCGGGGCCAACAGCTATAACTTCGCCGCCGTCGGCGGACACACGGAGAATGATCGTGCGAACAACGATTTTGATTCTTCGACGACCACGCTGCGGCTCGACCGCACGATCAACGAGCGCGTGAGCATCGGTGGCACGGCGCGTTGGTTTCACGGCGTGTATGGCGACCCCGGCGACCGTTACACGAACGATCTCGACAACACCACTCGGGAGGAGAACGTGCTCGTGACGGCGTTCGCCGACGTGAAGTTGGCCGATGCCTGGACCGCGCACGCGGTGTTGGGCGTGCAGGATCGCCGCTTCGTCGCGGAGAGCCCGCGCGTGGGCCGCGCGACCGCGGTCACCGTCGTAAAAAATCGACGCGCCGTCCTCGACGCGCAGACGACCTATACGGGCATCGAGCGCAACAAGATGACGGCGGGCTTCACCGCTGAGGCGAATCACACGCGCAACACCGGCTTCGGCGACATCAACAAAAAGCAGGGCCTGTTCGCGGTCTTCGCGCAGGACGAGTATTCGCCCATCGACACGCTTTATTTTACGGGCGGCCTGCGTAGCGACGATTTCGACACGTTTGGCCGCGCCACCACCGGCCGCGCGACGGCGGCTTGGCTCGTGGTGCCGAAAACGCTCAAGCTGCGCACGAGCAACGGCACGGCGTTTCGCTCGCCGAGCTTTTTGGATCTGTATGGCAAGAGCGCGTTCTACACCGGCAATCCGAATCTCCGCGCCGAGCGCGCACGGGGCTGGGATGCGGGCGTGGACTATTATCTGACGAACCAGCGCGGCACGTTGAGCGCGACGTGGTTCAACACCGACTACACGGACCTGATCGCGAGCACGGCGAATTTCCGCAGCGTGGAAAACATCCAGAAAGCCCGCACGCGCGGCGCTGAGCTCTCCGCGAAGACGACCTTGCCCGGCGCCATCGAAGTGCGCGCGAGCTTCACTTATCTCGAAGCCCTCAACCAGACGACCAATGTGCGCCTGCTGCGCCGGCCGCGGCAGAGCGGCAGCATCGATGCGTGGCACGATTTCGGCAGCGGCATCAGCGCCGGTGCGGGCACGACGTTTGCGGCGCATCGCCGCGATGTGAATGCGCGGACCTTTGCGCAGGTTGATCAAGAGGACTACACCGTCACGCGCATCTACGCCGCGTGGCAGGTGACCAAACGCCTCGCGATCAAGGCCCGCCTCGAGAATCTGCTCGATGAGAACTACGAGCAGGTGAACGGCTATCCCTCGCTCGGGTTCGGTGCCTTCGGTGGCGTCGAGTGGAAGTTCTGAGCGGCATCCGCGTTTTAATACGCTGAGCGTTTTAATCATCAAGGCCGGCCGGATTTTTCCGGCCGGCCTTTTTCTCAACTGCGCGACAAGGGCTCTCATTCCCGGTGGCGGGTTCTTTTGTCATAGTGGCGCCCGCTTCGGGCCTAGTCGCGCCGGAGATACCCCGCCCTCACTTCATGCCCTTGCCCAAAGATTTCACGTGGGGTGCCGCGTCGGCCGCTTATCAGATCGAAGGCGCTTGGGATACGGAGGGTCGGGGCCCGTCGATCTGGGATGTGTTTGCCCAGCAGCCGGGGAAAATTTTCGAGAATCACAACGGCAACACCGCGTGCGACCACTATCATCGTTGGCGCGAAGATGTGGCGCTCATGCGCGAGCTCGGGCTGAAAGCCTACCGGCTGTCGATCGCGTGGCCCCGCATCCAACCCGACGGCACGGGCGCGCCCAACACCAAGGGCCTCGCCTTCTACGACCAGCTCATCGACGCGCTGCTGGCGGCGGGGATCACGCCGTGGGTCACGCTCTACCACTGGGATTTGCCGCAGGCGTTGCAGGAGCGCGGCGGGTTTCTCAACCGCGACCTCGTGGAGTGGTTCGGCGACTACGCGGCGATCATGGCGGGCCAACTCGGCGACCGCGTGAAACACTGGATCACGTTCAACGAACCGCCGGTGATCATGGGCCTCGGCCATCACGAGGGGAAATTCGCGCCGGGCCTGAAGCTGCCCTTCGCCGACTGTCTGCTCGGTGCGCACCATCTGCTCATGGCGCACGGGCGCGGTGTGCAGGCGCTGCGGGCGGGTTGCGCGGGCCCGGTCGAGATCGCCATCGCGCACACCTCGCGCGAGCGCATTCCCGCGACCGCCGCACCGCGCGACATCGAGGCGGCGCGCCGCGATTACTTTGCCTGCACGGAGCGCACGCTGGCCAACCTCGCGTGGTGGGCGGACCCGGTCGTGCTCGGGCATTATCCGGCGGATGGCCTGATCGCCTTCGAGGCTGATCTCCCGCGTATCGAGGCGGCGGACATGCAGCTCATCGCGCAGCAGACGGACTTCAGCGCTTACAACTGCTACTCCGGCTGGCCGGTGCGTGCCGATGCGCAGGGCAACCCGGAAAAAGTCCCCGGCGCGTGGGGCATCGGCGATCCGCGCGGCAGCCTGTCGTGGCTCGCGGTCGCGCCCGACGCGGCTTACTGGGCGGCGCGTTTTCAGACCGAGCGTTACGGCCTGCCGCTCGTGTTTACGGAGAACGGCTACTGCCAGACCGATTTCGTCCAGCTCGACGGCCGCGTGAGCGATCCGCAGCGCATTGATTTCATGGCGCGCTACCTCCGCGCCATCCGTCGCGCCGTGGACGAGGGCGTGCCGGTGAACGGTTATTTTTATTGGTCGATCATGGACAACTTCGAGTGGACCGAAGGCTACAAAGACCGCTTCGGCCTCGTGCATGTCGATTTCCAGACGCAGCAGCGCACGCCGAAAGATTCCTTCCATTGGTATCGTGAACTCATCCGCTCCGGCGGCGCCGGACTCCACTAGTTTAATCTCTTCATCAACCGCCTTCGCTCCGGCAAAAAAATCGGGCGCTTGTTACCCCGCAAGTGCCCGCAGTCAGCAAAGTCCGCTTCACCCCTTTTGCCCCATGCAATCGCTCACCCTCGCCACGACCCCGTGGGAATTTCGTGACGCCACGGCGCGCGCTTCCTGGCGCGCGGCGGTTGTGCCGGGTTGCGTGCACACCGATCTGCGGCGCCTCGGACTGATCCCCGATCCGTTTCACGGGACCAATGAGACCGCGCTACAATGGATCGAGGCGCGCGACTGGGAATACCGCACGGCTTTCAACGTCACCGCCGGCCTGCTCACGGAGAAGGTGATCGAACTCGTCGCCGACGGCCTCGATACCGTCGCCACCGTGCAGCTCAACGGCGTGGAGATCGCGCGCACCGAGAACATGTTTACCGGCTACCGCTGGGACGTGAAATCGCACCTGCGTATCGGCCGCAACGAGCTCACGATCTGTTTCGGCAGCGCGTTGGATTACATCCGCACGCATCGCCGCGGTCACCGGCCCGTGGAGTTCAACGACCCGGTCGGCCGCTCCCAAGTCATCCGCAAACAGGCCTCGCAGTTTGGCTGGGACTGGGGTCCGCGCTTCGTCACCGCCGGCATCTGGCGCGATCTTCGGCTTGAAGCGTGGACGGGCAACCGGCTCGAAAGTGTGCGCGTCACCCAACACCACGCGGCCGATGGCGGCGTCACCCTTGCGCTCGCACCGGAACTCGCCCGGCCGGAGCCCAAGGCCGGCCTCCACTGGCGCCTCACGCTCGGCTCGCTCCTGATCGCCGAGGGCGTCGGGCCGCAGATCAGCATCGAGCATCCGCAACTCTGGTGGCCGCACGGCCAAGGCGCGCAGCCGCTCTACACGCTCCAGATCGAAGTGCTCCGCGCCGACGGCAGCCGCCTCGGGCGCTGGGTGCGCCGCCTCGGTCTGCGCACCATTAAACTCGACCGGCACGCCGATGCCGCCGGCGAGACGTTTCAATTTGCCGTCAATGGCCGCGCGATCTTCGCGAAGGGCGCCAACTGGATTCCGGCGCACAGCTTCGTCGCCGGGCTCACCCGCGAGCAATATGCGCGCGACCTGCGCAGTGCGACCGCCGCGCACATGAACATGATCCGGGTGTGGGGCGGCGGCATCTACGAGAGTGAGGAATTCTACGACGTGTGCGACCAGCTCGGGCTGCTCGTGTGGCAGGATTTCATGTTCGCGTGCTCGCTGTATCCCGGCGACGCCGCGTTCCGGCGCAGCGTGCGCACCGAGGCCGGGCAGCAGGTGCGCCGGCTGCGGCACCGCGCCTGTCTCGCGCTCTGGTGCGGCAACAACGAGATCGAGCAGCTCAACGTCGAGCTGCTGCGCGAGCCGAAGCGCCGCCGCGATTACGACGCGCTCTTTCACCGGCTGTTGCCCGCCGCCGTCGCGCAGCACGACGGCGTGACGGATTACTGGCCCTCGTCGCAATACCGCGGCGACGGCGATCACGGGCACGACCACGCCGCCGGCGAAAAACGCGGCGACACCCATTTCTGGGATGTCTGGCACCGGCGGAATCCGGTGAAGGACTACGAGCGCTGGCGCTTTCGCTTTGTCTCCGAGTTCGGCATGCAGAGTTACAGTTCGCCTGAGACTCAGGCCACGTTTTGCGCGCCCGGTGCGGACAACGTCTTCGGCCCCGCGATGGAGAACCATCAGAAAAATCGCGGCGGCAACCAGGTCATTCTGGACTACGTGTCGAGGCGTTACCGTTTCCCAAAATCGCAGGCCGACCTCATCTACCTTTCGCAGCTCAACCAGGCGTATTGCATGCAGACCGGCGTGGAGCACTACCGCCGGTTGATGCCGCACTGCATGGGCGCGCTCTACTGGCAGCTCAACGACTGCTGGCCCGTCGCTTCGTGGAGCTCCATCGAGTTCACCGGCCGCTGGCGCGCGCTGCATCACGCCGCGCGCCGCTTCTTCGCCCCCGCACTCGTGAGCGCGCACGTGCCCGGAGACGAGACGGCCATCATCGGTAATTACCGCCGGAGCACGGTGCGCGCGGTTCACCTCTACACGGTTTATGATGCGCCCGAGCGCGGCGCTGGGGAGCTGCGGTGGGATCTGTTTCACCTCGATGGTCGCGTGCTGTTGAGCGGGCGGAAACGGGTCGCACTGCGTCCGGGCGAAAGCGTGCGCCAGAAAACCCTCAACCTCGCCCAGCCGCTGGCGAAACACGGCTGCGATCACCTCTACCTGCGCATCGCGCTCGACCTCGACGGCCGCTGCGTGAGTGAGGATACGGTGTTTCTGACCGCGCCGCGTTTCCTCGATTTACCGAAGCCGAAGACGACGGCGACGTTTCACCTGGAGTCACCGGGGCGGGCGACGGTGACCTTCCTATCGACGGGATTTCAGCATCGCCTCGCCTTCGATCTGTCTGGCATCACCCACCTCGCGAGCGACAATTATTTTGAACTCTATCCGGATGAGGCCAAGACGATCACTTTGGAACTCGCCCAACCACAGACTCTGAAAAAATTGCAGCGAGCGGTCTCGTATCGTTCGCTGGTCGATAGCTACTGACGGCGCGAACCCCTTTTCCGCCCCGGCCGCCCGGCTCCTGCTTACCCCAACCCCGAACCTGATGAGCGAAACCCAAAAACTCCGGCTCTCCGAAAAAATCTCCTACGGTTTTGGCGACCTTGCCTCCGTGCTCTATTGGCAGACGTTCATGGTATATCTGACGTATTTCTACACCGACGTGTTCGGCATCGCCGCGGTCGCCGCCGGCACGATGATCGGCCTCAGCCGGAGCGTGGATGCGTTTTTCGATCCGGTCATGGGCATCCTCGCCGACCGCACGCAGACCCGATGGGGAAAATTCCGGCCCTACCTGCTCTGGTTCTGCGTGCCCTTCGCCGTGATGGGCGTGCTCACCTTCACCGTGCCCGACTTCGCGGCTTCGGGAAAACTCATCTGGGCGTGGGTCACCTATAACGCGCTCATGCTGCTCTACACCGCGATCAACATCCCCTACACGGCGATGCTCGGCGTCATCACGCCCAACGCCAACGAGCGCACGACGCTTTCCTCCATCAAGTTCGTGTTCGCCTTTAGCGCCGGCATGATCGTTTCGGCTACGCTCCTCCCGATGTCGAAAATCCTCGGCGCCGGTAACGACGCGCGCGGCTGGCAACTCTCGTTCGTGGTGATCGGCGTGGCGGCGGTGATTTTTTTCCTCATCACATTTTTCAACACGCGCGAGCGCGTCCTGCCACCGCCGGCGCAGAAGACATCGGTCCTCCAAGATCTGCGTGATCTGGTGACGAACGGCCCGTGGCTCATCCTCCTCGCGACCACGATCACCTTCATCCTCTTCGTGGCGGTGCGGAGCAGCGTGACCGTGCATTATTTTAAATATTATGTCGGCACGCAGACGCTCACCTTGCCCGCGTGGCTGCCCAAGTTCGGCGGCACGCAGGAGTGGCACCTCGAGGGGCTCGTCTCGGTGTTTAACACCAGCGGCCAGCTCGCCTCGCTCATCGGCGTGATCCTCGTGCCGTTCGTAGCGCGGATGGTCGGGCGGAAGGTGGCCTTCGTCGCGCTGTTCGTCGTGGCGATTGCGACGACGGCATCCTTTTATTTTCTGCAACCTGACCAGTTGCTGCTCATCTTCGGGATTAACCTGCTGGGCTCGCTCACCGGCGGTCCCCTCAGTGCGCTGCTCTGGGCGATGTATGCCGACACGGCCGATTACGCCGAGTGGAAAAAGGGCCGGCGCGCCACGGGCTTAGTTTTTTCCGCATCCATTTTTTCACAGAAACAGGGCTGGGCAATCGGCGCGTGGGTGGCGCTCGGCCTGATGCACAGCGTGGGCTTCGTCGCCAACGTGGAGCAGACGCCCGGCTCGCTGCACGGCCTGGTTTTGCTGATGAGCGTGATCCCGGCGGCCATCGGCGTCGTCTCGATCGTCCTCGTGCTTTTTTATCCGCTCGATGAGGCCAGGGTCACTGTTATCGAGGCCGACTTGAAGGCGCGACGGGAGCAGGCCGCGCCGGCGGCGACCCTCGCTTGAGCGCGGGGCGCGCCGCGCTTGATTCCCGTAGCCGGGGCAAGCAGCGTCATGGGATGAGGCCCGAGGTGTTGCTGATTTTTATGACCCGCTTTGAAGAGAGCATGGTCATGCTGAAGGGCATCGCGCACTACGAGCGCACGCACCAATTGTGGACGGCGTTTCACGACGATCAGGCGCGCGTCGAGACCGATCAATTCTGGCTGCGCAGCAAGCGATGGGACGGTGTCATCAGCCGGCACACCACGCCCGCGCTCGTCGCGGCCTGCGCCGAGCGAAAAATCCCGTTGGTCGATCTGAACGACACCAAGCCATTCCCCGGCGTGCCGAAGATCCGCCCCGACAACATCGCGCTCGGCCACCTCGGCGCGGAGCATTTCATCGAACGCGGCTACCAGCATTTCGGTTACAGCGGATTCGCCAACGACGGCTGGTCCTGTGAGCGCCGCGATGGCTACCTCGAGGCGCTGCGGCTGGCGGGGAAAAAGTGCGAGCTGTTCGACGTCAATTATCCCGGCGATCTCACGCCGAGTTGGGATGTCGAGCAGATCGCCTCGCTCTGCGACTGGCTCAAGCGCCTGCCCAAGCCGGTGGCCGTCATGGCGTGCAATGATATGCGGGCGCAGCAGCTCATCACCGCTGCGCACACCTGCAATATTCTCGTGCCCGAGGATGTCGCCATCCTCGGCGTGAACAACGATCCCATCCGCTGCGAACTCGCGCACCCCGCGCTCTCGAGCGTCGCGCCCAATGCTTTCCAGTCGGGTTACCAAGCCGCCGAGGTGCTCGCCGGTCTCATCGAGGGCCGTCCGCCCGCGAATTTCGACCAGCGCATCGATCCGCTGGGTGTCGTTGCGCGGCTCTCCACCGATGCGCTCGCCATCCATGATCGCAACGTGGCGGCGGCGTTGAACTACATCCGCGAGCACGCGTGCACGGGCATCAAGGTGGAGGAGGTCAGCAAACACGCCTTTGCCTCGCGCAGCCAGTTGGAGAAAAAATTCCGCCATTTTCTGGGCCGCTCGCCGCAGGCGGAAATCCGTCGCGTGCAGGTGGCAAAAATTCGCCAGCTGCTCACCGAGACCGATTTCCCGCTGAAGAAAATCGCCGAGCTCACCGGCTTCGAGCACGTGGAATATCTGTGTGTGCTTTTCAAGCGGCTCACGGGCGATTCTCCGGGCATATACCGGAAAAACACGCGGATTAAAGATGCTCAATCAGCATGGAGCAGCGGTGGTCAGCACTAGGCTTTTTCCCTCAGGCGCAACGTAAATGTGGCGGCAATATAACTCAATTGCTGTGCAAGTGAACTCATTCACGGACGCGTGCAGATAGGATAGTCTCAACCTGTCTACCCTCGAATCCACGCAGGATTCAAACCGGTCCGCCGAGCGGCCCGTTTAGCACTTAACCCCCAGCCCGTATAACTATGAATCGATTGCTCACGCGAGTGGGAGCCTATGCGCTCACCTCCGCACTCTGTCTTGTCACCGTGGGGCGCCTTTCGGCGCAAACCACCCCAGCGGCCACCGACATGAAGTCGGCCGATGACGAAAAGCCCATCGCGCTCTCGCCCTTCCTCGTCGATGCGACGGAGGACGCCGGCTACACGGCGAAGAACACGCTCGCAGGCACCCGGCTGCGCACCGAGCTGAAAGACGTGGGCTCCGCCATCTCGGTGGTGACCGCGAAATTTCTCCAGGACACCAATTCCAAGAACTCCGCCGACCTGCTCGTTTACACGACCGGCACCGAGGTCGCCGGCCAGGGCGGCAACTTTGTCGGGGGCGGCGACGGCAGCATCATCGCCGACGGCGCCTACACGAAGCCCGTGGCCAACACCCGCGTGCGCGGCCTCGCGGAAGCGGACAATCTCCGCGATTTCTTCCTCACGGATATTCCGTGGGATTCCTACAACGTCGGCCGCGTCGATTTACAGCGCGGGCCCAACTCGATCCTTTTCGGCATCGGCTCGCCCGCCGGTATCATCAACAGCAGCATCAATTCCGCCTCATTTAAGACCGGCAACAAAGTCGAACTCCAGGTTTCCGATCTCGGCTCCACGCGCGCCAGCGGTGACTTCAACCAGGTGGTGCTCAAGAACGAACTGGCCGTGCGCCTCGCCGCCGTGCGCGACGACACCAAATACAAACAGAAGCCCGCCTTCCGCGATGACCACCGCGTGTTCGGCGCGCTGCGTTACGAGCCGAAGTTTTTCTCGAAGAACGGCGCCCACACCTCGTTTCGCGCCAACGCCGAGACCGGCAAGATCGACGGCATCAACCCCCGCGCGACGCCGCCCATCGACGCGATCACGCCGTGGTTCACCGCGATGAACAAGGCCACGTATAACTGGCAGAACATCGGCGAAGTCACGGACCGCACCAACGCCCGCTACAGCCCCTACGTGGGCGCCGCCGGCGGCCGCATCTATGACGGCAACATCGTGACGTTCTCCGACCCCGGCAGCTCTACGCAGGGCATCGCCTTCGCCGCCAGCCCCTACAGCTATCCGACCGGCCAGCCCACCACGAGCAACGATCCCTCCAACGGCTCCTACCGCGGCATCACGACCTATAACAACATCGCTCAAAACCAGCGCCTGCCCGGTTACGCGATCAGCCCCTACAAGGCGAAGTCGCTCACCGACGCCTCGGTTTTCGATTTCTACAACAAGCTCATCGAGGGTAAAAATCGCAGCAACACCAGTGAGTTTGACACCTACAATCTGAATCTGAACCAGACGTTCATGGACAACAAACTCGGCTTCGAGTTGGCCTACGACCACCAGGATACGAAGTGGGGTTGGCGCAACTTCCTAGCAGGCTGT